>JBOFFB010000075.1:0-3323 GCA_051648385.1 Allobosea sp. | reverse complement strand
GGCCAAGAAAGCGCACGGCAGTCGCGCCAAACGCCAGCGCGGCAGCGCTGAATTCCAGCCCGAGTTGCGTCACCTCATTGACGCGCAGCGGCAGCACATGGGCGGGCAGGCCCTTGCCGAAGCGGGCCAGTGCCTCGATCAGCGGCGCACCATGGTCGCCATCATGCACGAGGATCACAGGCGTCTTGCCGCCTGCTGCGGCATATGTGACGAGCAACGTGCGCAGCTTGCGCATCACCACATCGGCAGGAGGCAGCGCGTAGGTCACGGCCCCGGTCGGGCAGACGGCAGCACAGGCCCCGCACCCGGCGCAGATTTCATTGGAGATCGCGACATGGTCGCCATTGGGCGTGATCGCGGCTGCCGGGCACAAGTCGATGCAGCGGGTGCAGCCGGTTTTCTTCGAGCGCGAATGGGCGCATAGGCCCTCGTTCAGCGCGACATATTGCTGCTTGTCGAACTCGCCGACCATGCCGGACGCCTCGGCGATCAGCTTCTCGATTGCGGCCCTGTCGCCGGGATCGGCGCGCAGGTATCCGGCGCGAAGGTCGCCGCCGGCAAAGAGAGAATTGCCACCAGATACATCGATGACAATATCGCAGCTTGATTTTGCCCCATTGCGCGCCTCACCGAACTGCAAGCTGGCGCGAGAGGACGCGGATGGCGCTGCGAAATCGTTCACGGTCATCTCGAACGCGCCGAGCCAGCCGGTGGCGGCGGCTATGGTGCCCTTGAACACCGGGAAGTCCGCCACGCCCATCGGAGCAACGACGCCGGGCCGCGTCAGGATCACGGTCACGTCGAGCGTCTCGGCCAGCCTCTTCCCGATTTCGACGGCGGCCTCGTCACGGCCATAGATCAACGCAACGCCTGCGCTGGTCAGGGTGGTGAAGCGTGTCGGGGCCATCGGCTCGGCGCTTGCCGCAAGAAGCGCCGCCATCTTCGGGCCGGCAGACTTCGCTTGGTCGGACCAGCCCGCAAGTTCGCGGATGTTCGTGAAGCTGATCTCGCCTGGATAGGCCAGATCTTCCACCACTTCCTCGAAAAGCGGCGCTTCCTGTGTGCAGGCCACCAGAATCTGGTCAGGCGGTATCTGGTCTTGCCCGCCCGCCAGCATGGTCTTGAAGCTTTCGACTTGAGAGCGGCAAAGATGACGTGCGGTTTTCAGCTCCGCATCGCCGGCGCCCTTGGCGATGGCAGCGAGGTCAAGCGGCATCGTGTCTTCGCACGAACAGACCGCAACCACGCGTTTCATCTTAACCATCATATCCTCCGACATTCTTTTTGGGCCTTAACCGGGGCCAATCATCTGCCGCCCTGCACTTGCCATCAGCGCCTCTTATATGGAACTGGAACAATGCAAAACAGCCAAGGCCTTCGCGATCTGCAGAGGGTGGCTGTGATGAGGGTTCAGGATACGCAACGATGTCGGCAAGTGGATCATCCCGCGCACTATCCCGCGAGGCCTCGCTCAGGCGCGACCCGCTGCTGCCGCCGGGCTTCACCTGCACCAGCTTGCGTGAGGCGGGGGATGCTTTTGCCCACGCCATCGCCAACGCCGAGGAGCTTGGTGCGGCCTCTCTTGTCTGGGTCCGGCGCTTTGACCTCGTCGAGTTTGCCGTGGTGCTGGAGCCCGAGGAGCCGCTGATGACGTCGCGGCTTGCGCACTACATGGGCATGAGCGCGCTGGCTGACACCATGGCGATCCATTGCCCGCCCGAGCGGCCGATGGTGTTTGCCTGGCCTGACGCGCTGATGATGGATCACGGCCTGATCGGTGGCGGGCGCACGGCCTGGCCGGGCGACTGCGGGCCTGATGAAGCGCCGCGCTGGCTGGTCTTCGGGGCGATGCTGCGGGCGGCCTCGCTGGTCGATCTCGAAAGCGGCCTTGGCAGTGGCGAGCGCTCGGCCGCAAAAGGCGCAGGCATCGCCATGGACGAGCTCGGCTTCGAGGATGTCACACCTGTCGACATCGTCGAGAGCTTCTGCCGCCACCTGATGTTGGGCACCGACGAATGGCTGACGCGCGGGCCGAAAGCCGTGGTCAAGCGCTGGCTGGACCGCATGCAACGTGAGCCCGGGCTCCGCCATGGCATCGAGCCGAATGGCGATTTGCTGATCAAGAGCCAGCATGGCGACCAGCGCCAGAGCCTGATCGAGGCGCTTGCCCGTGCCGATTGGTTCGATGCGGCACGCGGGGAGCCCAAGCTGTGAAGCTCTTGCGCACCATCCGGCTCGATCCATCCGACACCTTCGTCTTTGCCCGCGCGGCGGAGGCTGGCGAATGGGCTGTGCCGGGCTCGTTCATGTTCATCAGCGACCGGCCTCTGGAAGCGGATATCGAGGCGATGGGGCCGAAGGAGCGCGCCGCCTTCCGCTCGGGTTTTCTCGGCGTTGCCTCCTTCGGCTGGTCGACACTGGCTGTGGTGACACCGATCACCGAGGCGGAACACGAAGCGCTGCTGACAGACTTCGCCACTGCGCTGATGCGCGAACTCGGCGCGCCGGACATCGCGACAGCGCGTGCCGCCGCCACTGAGGAAATCGCCTTCGCCGCCTCGCTCTGTGATCACGCCGAGAACACGCTGGTCGCGGTGCATCGTACTGTGGAAGATGGCGAGTTGCGCGAACGCTTCCGCACCTTGCGGCCACGCACCGAGGCGCTCGGGCCAGATGCACCGAAGGGTGGGTTTCGCGCCTTTGACTTCTTCGAGGTGGCTGATGGTGAGGACGATGTCGTAGAAGATGTCGATCTGGCCGCTCTGATGCGAGCCAAGTCCTCGGAGACGGCCAGATGAGCAAGCATTTCTGGGCGTCATCCGGCCATGTCCTGCTCGAACACGACGCCTCTGGTGGCCTGATCGTCACGGATGAGTACCTGAAGGCCTATCTGGCCCGGAAGGAGCTGATCCCGCCAGATGATGCTTGCGAGGCCGAGCGGGCACTGCATGCAAAGCTGCTGGCTGATCCGCGCACTCTGGTCGACGCGGTTGAACTGGCCGCAATCTCCGATGCCGACGCCCGCGAGAACTGGGGCTACATGCTGGCCTTCCGCGACAAACTTGTTGCCGCGCCGACGCTGGAAGCCGCCTACATGACGCTGACACGCGATGGCTGGAAAGCCGTGCCGCCGCTGTTCATGCTGCAGATGGCCCATGTGATTTTGCGCAATGCACTTGATGCTTGCGATGACCCGTTCGTGGTCCGCGCTGCCGAGTGCCTGTTTCGTTCGCAACGCGTCACCGTGCAGGATGGAACGATCCTTCTGGCCGACTCCGACATCGTCGAACTGCACGAGGAGGAGCGTCACGCTTCACCATTGC
>JBOFFB010000074.1:0-5485 GCA_051648385.1 Allobosea sp. | reverse complement strand
GGCGGCGGCGTGGTCGGTGATCTGTCAGGCTTCGCGGCGGCCTCGCTCCGGCGCGGCGTGCGTTTCGTGCAGGTGCCGACAACCGTGCTCGCACAGGTCGATTCCTCCGTCGGAGGCAAGACCGGCATCAACTCCGCTCACGGCAAGAACCTCATCGGTGCATTCCACCAGCCCTCGCTTGTGCTGGCCGACACCGCGCTGGTCGACACCCTGCCTGCCCGCGAGCGCAAGGCTGGCTATGCCGAGGTCGTCAAATACGGCCTGATCAATGACATTGCCTTCTTCGAGTGGTGCGAGGTCAATGCCCGTGCCGTTCTGGCAGGTGGTCCCGAGCTTGATCACGCGGTGGCAACCTCCTGCGCCGCAAAGGCCGCCATCGTCATGCGCGACGAGCGCGAGGAGGGTGAGCGCGCCTTGCTCAACCTCGGCCACACCTTTGCCCATGCCATCGAGCGCATCGTGGCCTATGACAATGCCCGCATCGTGCATGGCGAGGCCGTCTCGATCGGTCTTTCACTGGCGTTTCGCTTCTCTGTGCAACTTGGCTTGTGCAGCGGTCAGGACGCGGCCCGGGTCACAGCGCATCTTTCAGCGCTCGGCATGCCAACACGGCTGGCCGAGGTGCCGGGCGGCGTGGGTTCATCCGAAGCGATGCTCAGCGCCATGGCGCAGGACAAAAAGGTCAGCGCCGGCGAGCTCAACTTCATCCTCGCCCGTGGCATCGGTCAGAGTTTTATCGCAAGAAACATCCCCGCCGAGAAGGTTATTGCGTTTCTGACGCACGAGATGCGCCAAATTATAAACTGACTGGCACCTAGCGCGGTTTCGCACTATTTCACGATCATGGAAAACCTCGACTTCATCTCCAATCCATGGATTGCACTGGCGATCGTAGTATTTTGCTTGTGCCTGTCGGCATTTTTCTCGGCCAGCGAGACAGCCCTGACGGCAGCCTCGCGGGCGAGAATGCATGCGCTGGAGGGTGGCGGCGATGCTCGCGCCGGCATTGTCAACAAGCTGCTCCTGGCCCGCGAGAGACTGATCGGTGCCATGCTGGTCGGCAATAACATCGTCAATGTCGGCGTCTCCTCGTTTACAACTGTTGTGCTGGTTGGCATGTTTGGCGATGCCGGGGTGATCTACGCCACCTTGCTGATGTCGCTGTTCATCATCATCTTCGCCGAAGTCACGCCGAAGACCGTCGCGATCATCAAGCCTGACCAGGTGGCGTTGCTGTTCGCGCGGCCTGTTTCGTGGGCCGTCGCGCTTTTCACGCCGCTGCTCTACGCCATCGAGTTCGTTGTCAAACTGATCCTGCGCCCCTTTGGCGTGATCATCGGCGAGAACCAGTCGATGCTGTCGGCCCATGACGAGATCAAGGGCACCGTCGATCTGCTCCACCGCGAAGGCGGCGTGATCAAATCGGACCGCGACATGCTGGGCGGCCTGCTCGATCTGAAGGAACTCTCGGTCGAGGACGTGATGATCCACCGCACCAAGATGCGGACCATCGACGCAGACCTCTCACCGGCCGAAATCGTGCGCGAGGTGCTGGCTTCGCCCTACACCCGCATGCCGCTGTGGCGCGGCACCTCCGAAAACATCATCGGTGTGCTGCACGCGAAAGACCTGTTGCGCGCGCTCGATGCGGTCGGCGGCGATGCCAGCAAGCTCAACGTGCAGCAGATATCGTTTTCTGCCTGGTTCGTGCCGGTGAATTCGTCGCTCTCTGGGCAACTCAAGGCCTTCCTTGCCAAGAAGACGCACTTTGCGCTCGCGGTCGATGAGTATGGCGAGGTGATGGGGCTGGTCACGCTCGAAGATATCCTCGAGGAGATCGTCGGCGACATCAAGGACGAACACGACATTACCGTCCAAGGCGTGCGCCCGCAACCTGATGGTGCCGTCGTCGTCGACGGTGCTGTGCCAATCCGCGACGTCAATCGCGCCATGGAGTGGAACCTGCCGGACGAGGAAGCCACCACGATCGCCGGCCTCGTCATCCACGAAGCCCAACTCATCCCCGATGCAGGCCAGGCCTTCACCTTCCACGGCTTCCGCTTCGAGGTGATGCGGCGCAGCCGCAACAAGGTGACAAGCCTGAAGATCACACCGGTGGAGAAGAAGCCGCGTTAATCGGCTTCTGGATATGGCCGGTCCGGCCCAGACCACCCTTAACCCAGCATCTGCGTATCCGCACAGACAGAGATCGCCTGCCCGCTGATGGTTCGCCCACGCTCCGAGGCAATGAAGACGATCTGGTCGGCGATCTGTTGCGGCGTCACATAGCTTTTCAGGCTTGTGTACTGCAGCATCGTCGCCTCGATCTCTGCGAAGGAGATGCCGCGCTGCTGCGCCTTGGCCTCGAAAACACGGCGGATTCGGTCACCGGTGACAATCCCCGGCAAGATGGCATTGCAGCGGATGCCGTCAGGGCCAAGTTCGATGGCAAGCGACTTGGTGAAGCCGATCACGCCCCATTTCGCTGCCGAATAGGGACTACGAAGCGGAAAGCCGACCTTGCCCGCTGCCGAAGACAGGTTGACGATCGAAGCATTCTTGCTCTGGCGCAGGTGCGGAATGGCGAGCCGCGCGCAGTTGAACTGCGAGGTCAGGCAGATGTCGAGGCAGCGGTCCCAGTCCTCGGGATTGATCTCCTCAACCCGCCCCGTCGGTCCCGCGATGCCCGCATTGTTGACGAGCACGTCGAGACCGCCCAGCGCGTTGAGTGCGTCACTGAACAGGTTGGCGACAGCGGCACGGTCGGAAACATCGCAGTGGCTCGCCATGATGGCCGGGTCAGTGGTCTTGAGCGCGGCAAGCGCCGCCGCGTCGACATCGCAGACATGCACCTTGGCGCCTTCGGTGATGAACGCCCGAGCGATCTCAAGCCCGATGCCTGCAGCCCCCGCCGTGATCAGCACACGCGCACCGTTCAAGCCCATATCCATCGCAAACTCCTCCCGTTGATCAGCAATCCGGCAGCCGCTCCTGCGACAGGATGAAATCCGCCGCACCTCTGATATCGGCTGCGATGGCTGCGCGCGCAGCCTTGCCGTCACCGCGCGCAATCGCGTTGGCGCAGGCCGCGTGCAGCTCCGCCGCCTGCCCGGTCGCGAGCCTTTCGGGATTTTCACGCAAGTCGAGATTGATGACCGGTCCGACTTTCAGCCACAGGCTTCCGATCACGTCCACGAGGTCCGGCAGGCCAGCAGCCGCATAGACCGCAAAATGAAAGGCCTGGTTGGCCTCGACAACCGCAGGCAGATCGGGTTGCCGCGCCTGCGCCAGCTCGTCGAAGCGCCGCACGCCTGCAGTGATGACCGTCATTTGCGCCGGAGTTCGCGCTGCGGCGGCGCGCTCGGCGGCAAAACCCTCGATTTCCGAGCGGATAGTTGCAAGCTGCTCGAACTGGTGACGGCCCATCACTGGCACCCTGAGCGCCCGGTTCGGCATCACCTCGATGGCCTGATCTGCCACGAGCCGGCTGACAGCCTCCCTCACCGGCATCATCGAGACGCCCATCACGTCAGCGACCTGGCGCAGCGACAGCCGATCTCCCGGGGCGAGCCGCCCGGCGATCAGGAGCCCCCTGATATGGGCGTAGACCTGGTCGCCAAGCGTGTTGCGCGCCAGCGGTGGCCCGGACTGGATGACGGCCATAACCGACATGGCGTTCGCCGACATGATTTTACTCTGGACAGGCGTCTGATTTGAGGTAGCTTAACTGTGATCACAGATCACGGCAAGCCGACAGAAGCAGCCGTCTTACATAATCCCGCAGCGGGCCCGCAAGGACCGACGGCAGCGGGCAGGGACCGGAAACCAGATAACCGAACCAAGGAGGCAATCCATGTCCAAAGACTTCACGCTGTCACGCCGCGCCGCATTGGGCGGTGCAGTTGCTGCCGGAGCCGTGATCATCGCCAAACCGTCGGTGATCCTCGCCCAGACTTCTGACGTCATCCGCTTCGGCCACCTGACGCCGCGCACGGGCTTCCTCGGCCCGCTCGGCGAATACGCCGTCATGGCAGCCGACCTTGCGGTTGAGGAGATCAATGCTGCGGGTGGTGTGCTTGGCCGCAAGCTCGAAATCCTGAAGGAAGATTCGGTCAACCCGCAGACCGCCTCGACCAAGGCCGAGCGCATGGTCGAGCGCGACAAGGTGGCGGCCATCATCGGCGAGATTTCGTCGGCATCGTGCCTGACCATCGCGCAGGTCGCCCAGCGCACCAAGACGCTTTACATCAACACAGGCGGCAACTCGGACGCACTGCGCGGTACGAACTGCAACAAGTACATGTTCCACGTCGAGAGCCAGAACTCGATGTACGTCAAGACCTGCGGCCGCTCACTGATGGCGCAGGGGTTGGTGCAGGGCAAGAAGTGGTTCTCGCTGACCGCGGATTATGCCTTCGGCCATGATCTGCTCAAGGTCGCCAAACGCTTCATGGAAGGTGCCGGTGGCCAGTTCGCCGCCGACAAACTGGTACCAACCGACCTGACGGACTTTTCTGCCCTGCTGCTGGAGATCCGCAATGCCCGCCCCGACCTCGTGATCGCAAACCTTGCTGGCAACCAGATCACCAACTTCCTCAAGCAGTATTCCGAATTTGGTTTGCAATTCCCCGTCGGCGGCTTCGGCTTCGACACTGCGCTGGCCTGGGCTGCAGGCAAGGAAAACTTCATCGGCACCTGGCCGGTGGTCTGGCATCACCTGATCGACACGCCCAACACCAAGAAGTTCGTGGCGGCCTTCACGGCCAAATACCGCAAGCCGCCCGAAAATCAGGCATGGGGCGATTATCTCGCGGTCAAGATATTCGCTCAATCCATGAACGAGCTGAAATCCACTGACTCATCGAAGATCATCGAACATTGGGAAAAGGGTGCGAAGTTCGATGTGATGAAGACCCGTGAGGGCTACTTCCGCGCCCGCGACCACCAGATGATGCACGAGATGTTCACGGTCTCAGGCGTCGGGGCAAAAGCACCCAACCAATGGGATATCTTTGCGGCATCTCCGGCTGTCCCTGCAGCAAACGAGAGCCTCGAAGTGATTGCATCCACGGCCGAAGAGAACGAATGCAAGATGGCGTAAGCGCGCCATGTCGACCCTCTTCCTCCAGCATCTGGCGAATGGCCTGCTCGACGGGACCTACTATCTCCTGATCGCGCTTGGCCTGTCGCTGATCTTTTCGCTGGGCGGCATCGTCAATCTCGCCCACGGCGCATTCTATGCCGTGGGCGCTTATCTCACCGTTCTGCTGGGCCCGCATATCGGCTTTGGCGGCGCGTTGCTCGTCTCACCCTTGCTCGTCGCGCTGCTGGGGGTCGCCTTCGAGCGGCTGCTGTTTCAGCGCTTCTACCGGTCCGATCCGATCCTGTCGCTGCTCTTGACCTTCGGGCTCGCGCTGGTTGCGGAGCAGACCTTGCGCATGATTTTTGGTGCGCCGCCGCTGTCCTATTCGATTCCTGCCTGGTT
>JBOFFB010000073.1:0-9056 GCA_051648385.1 Allobosea sp. | reverse complement strand
GAGATGACCGCGCAGGCCTATGTGCCGTTGTCATTTGCGCCAGGCGAGGCTTACCAGTTTGACTGGAGCCACGACATCGTCCGGATCAACAACACGACCGTGACGGTGAAGGTGGCGCATGTCCGGCTGTGCCACAGCCGGATGTTCTTCGTCAGGGCCTATCCTCGCGAGACGCAGGAGATGGTGTTCGACGCGCATGATCGGGCGTTTGCCTTCTTCAAGGGTGCCTGCCAGCGCGGCATCTACGACAATATGAAGACGGCGGTGGATGCGATCTTTGTCGGCAAGGACCGGCAGTTCAACCGGCGCTTCCTGCAGATGTGTAGCCATCATCTGGTCGAACCCACGGCCTGCACGCCAGCATCCGGCTGGGAGAAGGGTCAGGTGGAGAACCAGGTCGGGCTTGTGCGTGAGCGCTTCTTCGCGCCCACCTTGCGGGTGAAGAGCATGGATGAGTTGAATGGCA
This sequence comes from Allobosea sp., assembly GCA_051648385.1. Classification (GTDB taxonomy): domain Bacteria; phylum Pseudomonadota; class Alphaproteobacteria; order Rhizobiales; family Beijerinckiaceae; genus Allobosea. The sequence goes on along the minus strand of JBOFFB010000073.1, from coordinate 8,590 downwards.
TCCTGCTCGATAAATGCGTGGCCTATGCCAAGGCCCACAAGCATCCCGAGATCACGGATCAGATGGTGTGGCAGGTGTTTGAAGCTGAGCGCCCCAAGTTGGTACAGACACCTGGCCGCTTCAACGGCTTCCATGCCATCACGGCGGCAGTCTCCAAGACCTGCCTGGTTCGCTTCGACAATGTTCGCTACTCGGTTGCCGCTCGTGCCGTGGGCAGGCCTGTCGAGGTGCAGGCCCATGCGGACAAGATTATTATCCGGCAAGATGGCACCATTGTTGCCGAGCATGACCGCGCCTTCAGCCGCAGCCAGACCGTTTACGATCCATGGCATTATGTACCAGTGCTGGCCCGCAAGCCCGGAGCATGGCGCAATGGGGCGCCCTTCAAGGATTGGGTGCTGCCATCCGGTCTTGAACGTGTGCGGCGCAAGCTGCGCGGCTCGGATGATGGTGACCGACAGATGGTCAGCATCCTCGCTGCCGTCCTGACAGATGGCCTGGCGACAGTGGAAGCGGCCTGCTGCGAGGCACTGGATCAGGGCACACACTCTGCCGACGTGATCCTCAACATCCTGGCCCGCAAGCGTGACCTGCCACCTGCCATGACCATCATGGCACCAGATGCGCTGAAGCTGCGCCATGTGCCACTCGCCGATTGTGCCCGCTATGACAGCCTGAGGAGACCTTGTGATGGAACGCAGCCATATCTTCGATCTGATGGGCGAACTGAAGCTCTACGGGATGCGCCAATCCTATGACGAGGTGATGGCCTCCGGTATCAAACGCCAGCATGAACCACCCCGCATTGTCGGTGATCTGCTCACCGCAGAGATTGCCGAGAAGCAGGCGCGTTCCATCCGCTACTCGGGCCTGATCGACCGCGTCGGCCATAACCCGGATGCCATCATCGGGGCGTTGCGCATCCTGAACAGAATGATGGACATGGCCGCCGCCGGTGATGCCGTCGTCAGCAGAACGGTCCTGTTCCAGCGCTGGCAGGAGGCAGGACGCGATCTCGTGACCGATCACAACAAGGCCGTCGAGGCGATCAAGCGCAAGGAACGCGGGTGGACCAGCCGTGATTGGTGACGGCAGCCATAGCGCAAACGGCTTGCTTAACCCAAGCGTTTGGGTATTGAACCGTTATGGCAAAGTCTGATCCAGCACCCGTCACCGGCCTTGAACTGCAGCAGGCGGAAGCGCGCATCGCTGACCGGCGCAAGGTGCAGCCTTATGCTGTCGCCGCCCGTTATGACCGCCGCATCGGTCGCATCGTGGTACGCCTCTCGAACGATCTCGAACTCACCTTTCCGCCCCGTCTGGCGCAAGGCCTTGAGACGGCTGGACCGGACGATCTGGCTGATATCGCCATCAGCCCTGCCGGGCTCGGATTGCACTTTCCGCGCCTCGATGCCGATCTGTACGTTCCGGCGCTACTTGAAGGCCTGTTCGGTTCCGAGCGCTGGGAAGCAGCCCGCATGGGGCGCAGCGGCGGTCAGGCGCGATCTGCCGCCAAGACCGAAGCTGCACGCATCAACGGCAAGCGTGGCGGACGCCCCGCCAACGCTGCTCTGCCGCGCGATATCGAGCGGCGACCCGAAGCGATCACCCCCCTGTCTCCTGCCCTCGTGGCCCGGATCACGGCACTGACCAAAGGCATGGAGATCGATCCCGCCGATGAGATCAACGGCGACGTCGATTTGTAGAACGTTCTTGTCATCCATGGCTGGCAGCGCTTCGCCCGGCAAACCCGCGTTCCTTGCCTGTTCACCTCTGGCGTTGTTTAGCGAGAAACCAGCGCTCCGCTCTCGGAGGGCCGCGGCACGATCTTGAGAAATACCAAGGATCGATATGTATTGGTGATGACAGGGAGGTCACCCCATGGCGCGCAACACATCCATCTCGCTCGGCGAGCACTTCGCCAGCTTTATCGACCGCCAAGTGCAGGCTGGCCGCTACGGTTCGGCAAGCGATGTTGTCCGGGCGGGCCTCCGCCTGCTGGAAGAGCATGAGGCCGGGGTCAAGGCGCTCCAGGATGCCCTGATCGCCGGAGAGGTATCCGGCGCGCCAAGACCGTTCGACAGCGATGCCTTTCTGAAGCGGATGCGGACGGCACATGTCCGCTGACCGGCATCTTCAGGGGGTGCAATCCGCACCCGGCTGCGCCAGAGCGTAGGCCAGCTGCATCCTGAGCCACGTCTCTGCCGATGATCCAAAGACCTTCTCGAACCGGATCGCCATGTCGGGCGTGATGCTGCTACGGCCATTCATGATCTTGTCGAGTGTCTGGCGGCTCACGCCAAGCGTCTTGGCCGCCGCTTCCGCCGTGAGCTTCAGCTCCGGCAGACAATCCTCTTTGATGATCCGGCCCGGATAGGGCGGGTTCTTCATGGCCATGACCGTTGCCTCATGCTGGCCGCTGCGGACCCGACAGCGCCTGCTCCAGCGTCTGGCGGATGAAGCGCTGATACGGCACGCCCTCACGCTCTGCGCGGGCTTTCAACGCATCGAGCAAGGCCTGCGGCATGCGCATGCTGACATTGGCCGTCTTCGCCTTGAACTCGAAGCGCATCGGCGCAAAGCCTGAGAAGTCATAGGTCGACAGGTCCGCCTCGTCGACGAACCGCTCGGCCTCCTCGTCCGTCTTGAACGACGGAAACGGCTTACCCCTGGATGTGCTGCTCATAGCGCTCAACCTCCTTCGTGTGCATGTAGCGGGCCGATATCGGTCGGATCACCCTGTCGTCGTCCTCGCCTCGCAAGGTGAAGACGATGAACAGATACCGTCCGGCGGCATTGCGACCCACGGCATTGAACCTGGCTTCAGCGAGAGCGTTTGACCGATCCGCCAGAACGGCGGGCTCTCCGCTAAGAACCTCTTCGATTTCGGCCTTTGACACACCATGCTTCGCGCATTTTGGCCAATTGCCGTCATCCCACTGAAAACCCGTGATGACCAAGCTCATGGCAACATGAAATGATGTTTGTCATGACAAATGTCAAGATATAGCTCTAGAGCCTCCGCCAAATCCTTGCCCAATCGCTCCCGCATCCTCGCCATGATCGATGGTGATTTCCGGACTTGGCTGCATGGCGTGCGGATGGTCGCGATCATCTCCTGGCTCCCGCCTCCAGGCGCGCGCCAGACGATAGACCCGTTGAAACCTGGGCCACGCCTCTGCCGATGATCCCAATACTTTCTCGAACCGGATCGCCATTCTCTGCAAAGAACGGAACCGCAGGATTCTTCCACAAACAACGACAAGCGACAATCAGCCAAATCGCGTGCTCGCTATTGGAAGGTCTGAAGCTTCCGCACCCTGCGTTGGCCAGACATGATGTGAGACACCGCGATGACAATTGCAAAAGACGACCGAGCCACACCTTCGATCAACCGCAGAACTTCTTTGCTGGGCGCAGCAGGACTTCTGGCAGGCTCCGCCGCGCCGGCGGCCAGCCAGACGCCACGACCGGTGTCCAAAAGCGGCGATCCGTCGGCAGTGGCGATCATCGGAAGTGCGGCGATGCCGGACTGGTTCGAAGCCATCCCCGGTGAGCGCATGCGCATCCGGATTGGTGGCACCGACACACGCGGAAAACTCACCGTCACGGAATCCGTCATCGCGCCAAAAGCCTCGACACCCCTTCACTATCACGCCGCCGACGAAATCTTTCTGATCATATCGGGACGGTTGCGACTGGTGTGCGGCGGCAAGGGGCAGGACGCCGATGCCGGATCAAGCGTTGTCGTCCCGGGCGGCGCGCACCACGGCTTCGTCAATCTATCGGGCGAACCGGTTCGGATGCTCGCAATCTTTGCGCCGGGCGGTATCGAAGGCCTATTCAGCCAACTTCACAAAACGCCGCCCGAGCAGTGGAGCGACCTGGCGCGCCGCTTCGATACAGTGATCGTTGGACCGCCTGTGACAGGCTGACGCTCCACTTGCATTCGAGTGCACGGGCGCAAATTCATGCTGCTCACAAAGAGAAAGCGCACCGACAGATAGCTGGTCGCAGCGGCTGCTAGATGGTTGTTATCGAGGCCGATGGCTCGCGAAGGCCGCGCCATGCGCCCGGCGTCTGGCCGGTCGCCCGTTTGAAGATGCGGGTGAAATGGCTCTGATCGGCAAAGCCGCAGTCCGTCGCAATCTCGACCAGCGAATGCGACGGGTATCGCAACAACTCGCGCGCGCGGTCCACCCGGCATGTTTGCAGCCACTCATGCGGCGTCGTGCCGGTCGATGCCTTGAAGGCCCGCGTGAAATGCGAACTCGATAGGCCGCACGCAATGGCCACGTTGTCCAGTGAGACCTGCCTGGCAAGGCTGTTGGCGATCAGTTCCTTGGCTCGCCTGGCCTGCCAGGGGGCCAAGCCGCCCTTCACGGGGGCATCGGGTCGCATGCCGCCATAGGTGTAAGCGATATGACGCGCCACAATCTGGATGAGGTGGTCGGAATACAGCAGGCTCGGCGCTTCGGCCCCCGCCAGCGCCTCGATGATCGACGCCTGAAACTGCGGAATCACGCTATCCGGCGTCGTCCATGGCATCGGTGTTGTCACATCAGTGACTGGCGATGCGCCGATATCCGCTGCCAGATCGTCGAGCGCTGCACGGGGAAGATGGACATGGAGGCTGTCGATGTCCGTATCGTGCTCGGCCGAAAAGGGCGTGTTGAGATCCAGAACATGGAGAGTCCCCTGAGCGGCGCAGGGTGCTATCCGCGTTTGGCTGCGTTCCCGGATGCGGTGCGGCGCGTGGCTGCGAAGCTGAAAGATAGCGAGGAACGCATCCTCGCTTGTGGTGTCAACACGTGCCGGGGCCGATTCCTCCGAGTGCTCGTAGCGCGCAACCGAAATTGCGGATTTGGGCGTCCGGAGAGTCAAGCGGGTCGGACCTGAAAAATCTGCGGCACGCCGTGCGTCCGGGGAATGTGAAATCAGCATTCTGGAATCTAACATCGAATTGCGCCTGAATATCGCCCGACGTTGCCGATGGTCCGAAGCATCGGTTTGTAGTGATGATGGTCAAGCCGCCGATTAATCTTGATGTCTCCCGCCACATCCCTGCCCCATCGCTCCCGCATCCTCGCCATATTCGGCAGTGGTTTTTGGTCAAGGCTTCGTGGCGAGGTCGGAAGGATGGCAAACGGCATCATGCGTTTTCTGAACGGCTCGCGGTGGGCGTTCTTCGCCACGTGGCTGCTGTCCGCGACGCTGATCAGGGCCGCGATCGCCTTCGTGATCGGGGTGATCATCACCTGGGTGACGCTGGCGCTCTCGCCACTTGGCAGCCGTCCCCAGAGTGATCCATTGCTCGGCATATTGATTTGGGTCGGCGGGTTCGCCGGGTCCGCGCTCGTGTTCTTCTGGACCTGGCAAGGGTTGCAGCGCAAATCGTCGGATGCCCATGGCTCGGCCGCCTTCGCCACGGACAAGCAAACGCGCGCTCTGCTGCCAGCCGACGGCAACGGCCTTCTCGTGGGCCGGGCCTTGCGCAAGCCGTGGCCGATGCTGCGCTACGATGGCGAAGCGCATCTGATCACCATCGCCCCCACCCGCTCCGGCAAGGGCGTCGGCACCATCATCCCCAACCTGCTCACGGCCAATCGCGCCATCCTCTGCGTCGATCCCAAGGGCGAGAACGCCAGGATCACGGCGGCCATCCGGCAAGGCTTCGGCCTGGTGCATGTCCTCGATCCCTTCGGAGTCTCCGGCCTCGCCTCCTCCGCCTTCAATCCGATGGACGCCATCGATGCCGGTTCTGTGGATGTGGCCGAAGATGCCACAACCTTGGCCGACGCCCTCGTCGCCGATCCGCCGCACCAGGTCCAGGATGCCCACTGGAACGAGGAAGCAAAGGCCCTGCTGACGGGGCTGATCCTGCTCGTCGCAACCAATGAGGGGTCAGGACACGAAAGTGTATTTTATGCCCCACTCGTTCGAACAAAGAGGCAACGTGAGTTGGTTTGATCGAGTTCTACAGGGTTTTTTGGTTCCGCGAGCGCCTCATAGAGGGCTGTCTTGCCGATCTTGAGCCTTGTGGCGGCTTCGCGGACGTTCAGTCCATCAGCTATCATGGCGCGGGCGCGGACCAGTTTGGCGGGTGTGACGACCGGCCTGCGGCCTCCCTGTCGTCCCCGTGCCAGGGCGGCGGCCAGTCCCGCTTTGGTGCGTTCGGTAACAAGATCACGCTCGAAGGCGGCAAGGGCGCTGAAGACATGAAAGATCAGTCGCCCGCCCGGTGTCGTGGTGTCGATATTTTCGGTGAGCGAGCGCAGGCCGACGCCGCGCGCGTGCAGATCGGTGACGGTTTCAACCAGGTGCGGCAGCGAGCGGCCGAGCCGGTCAAACTTCCAGACCACGAGGACGTCGCCCTCGCGCACATAGGACAAGGCTTGCTTCAGTCCGGGCCGGTCGGTTTTTGCGCCTGATGCGTGGTCTGTGAATATCTTTTGACAGCCGATTTTCCTCAGCGCGTCTTCCTGCAGGGCCAGTTCCTGTTCATTCGTCGAGACGCGGGCATATCCGATATCTGGCATGGCGGGAGTTTTCCGTTTATCCGTCCGTCAATCAATCTGTCCGCTTTACCGTTGTCAAGGACATTGCCGGACAGATTTTCGCAAAGTCGCCAAACGATCCAATGACGGACAGCCGATAGCTTGCCTTAATCTGCTTTTGGCTGAGGAGGCGGGGCATGGCGAGACGGCACTTGATGAGCGCGCAAGACTGGCAGGCACGGCTGGCACCAGCGACCGACGAAAGGCAGATCATCCGTCACTATACGCTGGGCGAGGATGATCTTGGCGTGATCATGCGCAAGCGGCGCGATGTGAACCGGCTTGGATTTGCCCTGACGCTTTGCCTGATGCGCTACCCCGGACGGGCGATGGAACAGGGTGAAGTCATTGCCTTGCCGATCGTCCAGCATGTCGCCCGCCAGCTCGCCATCACCCCCGATGTTTTTGACAATGATGCCAGCCGGGACCGAGACCGGCGCAAGCAGCTTGCCGATGCGATGCGCCAGTTCGGGTTTCTGGGCTTTGACCGTGCCGCGCTCAGGGATTTGACGGGATGGCTGACACCGGCTGCACAGATAAACCGCAAGGCGGGGCCGCTGATCGATAGGCTGATTGCGGAACTTCGGCGCAGACAGATGCTTCTGCCTCCGCCAGGAGTTTTGGAAGTGGTGGTGGTGCAGGCGCGGCTGCGTGGCGAGCGTATCCTGCACGAGGCGTTGACCGGACCGCTGACAGATGATCAGCGCGGCGCGCTTGATGCGCTCCTGTCGCTGCGGGCGCAGACACCAATGACACACCTGGCCTGGCTGCAAAACGGTTCGCGCTCGCCCGCCGCCCGCAATATCATCGGCATGATCGAACGCCTGAACGTGGTTCGCGGCCTTGGCCTGGATCACCGCCTGGCAGAGCGGGTGCCGCCCCAGGTTTTTGAACGGCTTGCCGCGGAGGGGCACCGCATGACAGCCCAGCATGTTGGTGATCTGGCCCGGGATCGCCGTCATGCTGTTTTGCTGGCGACACTGCTTGCGCTGGAAACCGAACTGACCGATGCGACCGTCTTCATGTTCGACAAGCTGATGGTGTCGTTGGCCCGCCGGGCGGAGAACAAGACAGCGGCACGGGCCGGGTCGAGCGTGCGCGACATGCAAAAATCCCTCAAAACCGTGACTGCCATCTGCCAGATCATGCTGGCGGCGATCAATTCCGGGCAGGATGTCACCGCCGCAGTCACCAAGGCTGGCGATTTTGGCCAGTTCGCCCGCAGCCTTGCCAATGTCGAAACACTTGTGGCCCCGGACATGACCGGCAACAAGGCCGAACTGATTGGCAAACATGCCACGATCCGGCAATTTGCCCCGGCTTTTCTCACAGCCTTCACGTTCCACGGTGGCCCGGCGGCCTCCAGCCTGTTGCGGGCAGCGGCGCTTATCACCGAGCTTTACAGCACCGGCAAGCGCAGCCTGCCGGACAAAATCCCCAGCGGTTTCATCAACCGCGCCTGGCGATCCTTCATCTTCAAGGATGGGGACGTGGACAGGAAAGCCTATGAGATTTGCATGTTGAGCGAACTGCGCGGAAGGCTTGCAGCAGGTGAGGTGTGGGTCGAGCGATCCCGCCAATACCAGGCATTTGAGAGCAGCCTGATCCCAAGGCCGACATTCGATCTCCTGAAAGCGTCCGGCTCGGTGCCGGTTGCCGTCCCTCTTGACGGAACGGCCTGGATGGCAGCCCGCCGCTCGCTGTTGGAAGAGGAATTGGCGCGGGTGGAAAATCTGGCGCAATCGGACAAGCTCCACGACGTCGACCTGAAAAGTGGCGAGGTCAAGATTACGCCGCTTGCCGCCATCGCCCCGGATGCCGCCAAAGCGCTCAAGGCCCGCATTGATGCGCTGTTGCCCCGCGTGCGGATCACGGACCTGTTGATCGAGGTGGATGCCTGGACAGGCTTCAGCGCCTGCTTCACGCATCAGCGCAGCGCAAGGGTGGCTGACAACAAGACAGCCTTGCTGACCGCCATTCTCGCCGATGGCGTCAATCTGGGCCTGACCCGGATGGCCGATGTCTGTGAAGGC
>JBOFFB010000072.1:0-5674 GCA_051648385.1 Allobosea sp. | reverse complement strand
CCCGCTTCAGCCAGCGCCTTGACCTGCGCGGTCTTCGGCTTGCGCGGATCGGCCCAGTGGTTGCAGTCCATCACGAGGTTGGCCGCTTCGCCAAACTCGCGCACGAAGCGGAAGTTGGACGCTGCGCCATTGAGGATGGCATAGACGCCCTTGGGCCGGATGCGCTGCTGTTGCATGGTGCGCGAGAGCAGCACGAACTCGGCGTAGTAGCTCGACGGGATGACGAGGTCGGGATTGAGCGCGCGAATGCGCAGAGCCACGTTCGACATGTCGCGCGACGGGGTCGGGTGGGCGATGGTTTCCAGAACCTGGAAACCTGCCGCTGGCAGCCGCTCGTTGAGCAGCTTGGCCATGCCTGCACCAAACAGGCCGTCTTCGTGCACGATCACCACCGTCTTGGCGGGCTTGCCGGCAGCGTCATTGAGCTTCGAGAGGTTTTCCAGCGCCGTGCGCGTCACCACGCCAAAGCCCGGGCCGAAGCGGAAGGTGTTCTTGAGGCCACGCCCGACGATCTGGTCAGACACGCCGACGTCGCAGATATAGGGAATATCATAGCGCGAGGCGGCCTGGCTTGAAGCCAGCACGATGGGCGAAGCAAAGCCGCCAACGATGGCTGCGACGCCTTCGCCCTGCATGCGCTCGACCTCGGAGGTGCCGCCTTCAGGATTGGAGCGCGCATCGCCGAAGACCATCTGGAGGCGCGCGCCACCCATCGACTTGATGCCGCCACCGGCGTTGATCTCGTTGAGAGCGATCTCGGCACCGAGGCGGCCATATTCGCCATCCTGCGCCAGTCCGCCGGTGACAGGCTGGAGGATGCCGATCTTGATGGCGGGTGCCTGGGCGCGGACGAGGCCGGGGGTTGCGATGATAGCGCTGGTGGCGGCGGCCCCGGTCAGTACGGTGCGGCGGTTGATGCTCATGGGTGTTTCCTCGTTTCGTGCGCTCTGAAGGATGCGCGGTGGCTCATTGGCTTCTGCTGGCCTGATCGGCTTGCCTTGTCGCATTAGGTCTTGCACAACGGGCTCGCGTCAAGGCCATCGGATATGTTTTCGACATGACAGTGCCAACAGAACTGCCTTCGATCACACGAGCTGAGACAGGCAAGTCGCCAGACGTGAACGTGGATGTGCTCGTGATCGGTGCCGGGGCTGCCGGCCTGATCGCAGCAATGAGGGCCAGGGAAGCAGGCGCATCGGTGCTTGTGCTAGAGCGCGATGCATTGCCGCGCGGGTCGACTGCACTTTCTGCAGGCCTCATCCCGGCGGCGGGCACGCGTTTCCAGCGCGAAGCAGGCATCAGTGACAGCGAGGCGGTTTTCGCGGCGGACATCATGGCCAAAGCCCATGGCGAGCCTGATCCGGCGGCGGTGGCGCGCGTCGTCGCGCTAGTTGGCCCGGCGCTCGAGTGGCTGGCGGATCACCACGACCTACCCTTCACGGTCATCGCCAATTTCAGCTATCCCGGCCACTCCGCATTCCGCATGCACGGCCTGCCGAGCCGGTCGGGGACCGAGTTGATGGACCGGTTGCGCAGCGCCGCTGAGGCGGCCGGCGTGGACATCATCACGCAAGCGTGTGTGACGACGCTCGTGTCCAACGACGCAGGTTCGGTGCAGGCGGTCAAACTGGTCAGGCCCGATGGCAGTGACGATATGGTCGGCTGCAAGGCGCTGGTTCTGGCTTGCAACGGCTATGGCGGCAACGCGGCGCTGGTTGCCGTGCACATCCCGGAAATGGCGCGCGCAATCTATTTCGGGCACCCCGGCAATCAGGGAGAAGCCGTGCTGTGGGGTGAGGCTCTGGGTGCGGCGACCCGACATCTGCCCGGCCATCAGGGCCACGGCTCGGTCGCGCACCCGCACGGCATCCTGATTACCTGGGCGACCATCACCGAGGGCGGGTTTCAGGTGAACTGCCATGGTCAGCGCTTTGCCAACGAGGCGCGCGGCTACTCGGAAGCGGCGGCGATGGTTCTGCAGCAGCCGGACGGCGTGGCTTGGACGATCTTCGATGCGAGAATTGCCCAAGTTGCCAGGCAGTTCGAGGATTTTCGGAATGCGGAAGCCGCTGGCGCGATCCTGACTGCAGACACAATCGAAGGGCTTGCAGCCTTGGCAAAACTGCCTGCCGATGGACTTACGCAGACGGCGATCGACGTTGCCACACTCAAAGTCAGCGCTGTCACGGACAGTTTCGGCCGCTCATGGGCCCATGCGGCACCACTCAGCGCACCTTTTCATGCTGTTCGGGTGACCGGCGCATTGTTCCACACACAGGGTGGGCTCATCGTGGATGACGACGGGCGCGTCCTGACACAAGCAGGTATCGCATTGCCAAACCTGTTTGCGGCTGGCGGGGCGGCTTGCGGCGTCTCGGGGACCAGCGCAGCGGGCTATTTGTCCGGCAACGGGCTGCTGACAGCCGTTGCCTATGGCTACGCAGCCGGCCACGCTGCAGCAGCAAAGGCAAAGGCTGTTTCATGACTGGACGATGGTGGGCGCGACAGGGATTGAACCTGTGACCCCTCCCGTGTGAAGGGAGTGCTCTGCCGCTGAGCTACGCGCCCATTTGTCAGTCCGGATAAGCGGATAGACCCGGCGCGTCAAGCATCGCGGTGCCAAGCCAGCGAACATACAAGATATCCGGACAAACACGTGTGACACGAAAGCAACGCAGCAAGTTCAGCAGCCCTCACGTTTGCGTGAATCGATCGTTGCGGATTGCCTTTGAGGCGAAAATCAGACACTCCGTTGGTCAAGATTGTTTCAAGATTATCTCCCGCCAGCCGAGGTCCAAATGAGCCGTTTCGCTTCCGTAGTCGCTGCTCTGGCGGTGAGCGTGGCCTTCGCCACACCAGCTTTTGCCGAAATTGATCCGCTGACCCGCCAGCCTCTGCTCGTCAATCCTGAAGGCTTCAAGCCGCAGGCGACAGCCATTCCGCGCGAGACTGTCACCTACAACTCGCGCTATTCGCCCGGCACCGTGCTTGTGGATACCCGCGAGCGTCGCCTCTACTTGGTGCTGTCGAGCACACAAGCCGTTCGCTACGGCGTCGGTGTCGGTCGTCCGGGTTTTGAATGGTCCGGCACGAAGGCGGTCACGCGCAAGGCGGAATGGCCCTCCTGGACCCCGCCATCGCAGATGCTCAAGCGCCGCCCTGATCTGCCGCGCTTCATGCCGGGTGGTCCGGAAAACCCGATGGGCGCACGCGCGCTGTATCTCGGCTCGTCGCTCTATCGCATCCATGGCTCGAATGAGCCGGAGACGATCGGTCAGGCCGTGTCGTCCGGTTGCATCCGCATGGTCAACGAGGATGTGATCGATCTTTACGAGCGCGTTCGCGTGGGCGCTCGTGTGGTCGTGCTGCGCTGATCCAAAACAGAGTTTTGTACTTCGAAAGGCCGGCGTGAGCCGGTCTTTTCTATTCAGAAGCTCTCAGGAGCGTCGTTTGTGCCTCGCATGCGGCCAATGATGTTGCGCAAGCTGATGCCATCCTGATTTTTCGTCGCCTTTGGCCCGCCATGGGCGGCCATGGGCAACTCGTGGGGCTTTTGTGGCCGGAAGGTGATGCGCATGGGTGTTGCCACGCCTTCTCCGAAGGCAATGGCCTCTCGGTTGCCGATCGAGGACAGGAAACTGATGGTTGATGCGGACGAGTCCGAAATCGCTGCGCGAATGATGTCCTGGTCGCGTGTGTTGCCCAGACGCATGGCGAACACGGTCGAGCACTGCGACAGGATGGTGGGGTCAAGCTCGCCCGGCCGCTGCGTGATGATGCCGACATAGGCACCGTATTTGCGGCCTTCCTTGGCGATGCGGGCAATCGAGGCACGGGTTGGCGCAAAGCCGAGGGTGCGGTCCTGTGGCACATAGCGGTGCGCTTCCTCACAGAGCAGGAGCACTTCAAAGCCCCCGCCGCTCCACGAGGCGATGTCGAAGGCGAGGCGCGCCAGCACCGAAACCACGGCATTGACGACCTCGGAAGGAATGCCCGCCAGCTGAAGAATCGAGATCGGCTTGTCGTCATGCGGAATACGGAAGATCGTGCTGATCACACGGTCGAGACTGTCTTCCACTGTCGAGCGGTTGAACATGAACTTGTAACGCTGATCGGTGAACAGGCTTTCAAGGCGGCTTTTCAGCGAGCGCAGGTGAAAGCGCGGGAAGCGCGGCTCAAGCTGGCCAAGATACTCGTCGATAATCTTGTAGAGGTCCGAGAAGCGGTAGGGCACCGGGGTGTCGGCGGAGTAGTTGGAGATGTCCAGCGGCTTACGGATGATGCTGGAGGCCGCTGCCACTTCATTCGAGACACGGAAGCGGCCCTTCGCCAGCGCGATCGTCTCGCGGAGGATGTCGATTTCTTCCTGCACGGGTTCGCGGCCACGGAAGACAACATCGATCATCTCCTCGAAGTTGAACATCCAGTACGGCAGCTCAAGCGTGTTTGCATCGAGCGTGGTCGAGATGCCGTGAAATGCATGGGCGTATTCATTGTGCGGATCGAGGACCAGCACACGCAAGTTCGGCTTCTTGAGCACCGATTCGCGCAGCAAGAGGGCAACGGCGCTCGATTTGCCGACGCCTGTCGTGCCGACCACGGCGAAATGGCAGCGCAGCATGTCATCGACGCAGATCGTGGCGGGAATGGTCGAGTCCTGCGAGAGCCAGCCCACTTCGATTGAAGATCGGTCACCAAGATCGTGAACCGCCAGCAAATCTCCGACACGGATGCGATGGGCCACTGCACCCAGATAAGGGTAGTTGCTGATGCCGCGCCGGAACTCGAGGCGACCATCCTGCCGGTCGAAGATTTCGCCGACCAGTTCGATCTTGACCTGGATTTCGTTCTGCAGACCCTCGTCCCAGGCATTTGCGCTGGCGTTCATCTCACAGACCAGCCCAACCACGCGCGTGGTGCCCATGCTGATCGAGATCAGGCGGCCTATCGACCAAAAATCGGTCTGCGCGCCGACAAGCGATGTCGCTGAAGCGGCAATCGTCGCGCGGGACCCGTCGCAGGCGACCACACGCCCAATCATGCGCTCGCTTGGCTGGCGACCTTCGCGACGTTCTGACGCTTCGACGTCAAGCGGATGGTCCATGACCCGCGCTTGCATGATTGACACCCCTGCCCATTGCGTTCAATGACGACTTTGTGGGCAGACGATTAATAATGGGTAACGCCCGAAGGGGTGATTTCGCGATAGCGTTAATCGACCGCAAGTCTTCGTTGTCGTTTCCAGAAACACTATCGCAGATGATGGGCTGTTTACTCAGAAAAATATGCACAATATTTCATAAAAATTGCGGTAAGTTTCATTTTATTCGATGTTGGCTTCGCTCCCTGCTCAATCCGGCAAGCGCCAGATTGTCGAGATATGATTGCCATCTGCTGCCATAGCCGCGCCCCATGGCCGCCAGCGTGTCCCAGCCATAGATGCCGGTATCGTGCATGTCGTCAAAGACAAGCTTCACGGCGTAGTGCCCAACCGGAACAACCGACAGGATCTCCACACCCATCTTGCCGCCGATGGTCTTCTTTTCATTGGGGCCATGCCCCTGGACTTCGGCGGATGGGCTTTCCACCCGCAGATACTCGGCCGGTAAATCAAAGCGTGAGCCGTCCTCGAAGCTGATGCTGAGGGTCCGGCGGTCCTTTGACAGGCGGATTT
>JBOFFB010000071.1:0-3881 GCA_051648385.1 Allobosea sp. | reverse complement strand
CCTTGATGGCCGCGACAATGCGGTTCATCGCGAAGATCGAATCGAAATCATTGGCCGTGACGATGACCGCGCGTTCCGCATGCTGGAGCGGGGCCGCAAAGCCGCCGCAGACCACGTCGCCCAGCACGTCAAAGATGACAACATCGGTGTCGTCGAGGAGGTGATGCTCTTTCAACAGCTTCACCGTCTGTCCGACGACATAGCCACCGCAACCGGTGCCCGCTGGCGGCCCGCCAGCCTCGACGCACATCACACCGTTGTAGCCCTCGAAGACGAAATCCTCGCGGCGCAACTCCTCGGAGTGGAAGTTCACAGTCTCCAGCACGTCGATGACGGTCGGGATCAGGCTCTTGGTCAGCGTGAAGGTCGAGTCGTGCTTGGGGTCGCAGCCGATCTGCAGCACGCGCTTGCCGAGCTTGGAGAAAGCGACCGACAGGTTCGACGAGGTGGTTGATTTGCCGATCCCGCCCTTGCCATAGACGGCAAAGACCTTGGCGGTTCCGAGGCTTTGCACGGCGTCCATGTGGACCTGCACGGAGCCGTCACCATCGCCATTCTGGCGGCGAGCAACCGGGTTCCTGATGGGCAATTCGATCGTGCTCATGGCTTCATTTCTCCGCTGACGCTCATGCTGATCTTCCGTTCGCTGTTGTCTCGGGGCGAGCAACGACGCCCTCGAGGCGATCTTCCAGCGCTTCGCCAGCTTCTTGCAGGGCATCAAGCGTCTGTTGATCGGGTGTCCAGTAATTGCGTTGATGGGCTTCGATCAGCCGGTTGGCGAGGCGGGCCGAAGCCGTGGTGTTGAGCGAAGCGAGCCGTTCGCGCATGGTCGGGTCGAGCACGTAAAGCTCGGTGATCTGCTGGTAGACCCACGGAGCGACAGCGCCGGTGGTCGCGGACCAGCCCATGGTGTTCTGCACATGCTCCTCGATCTGGCGTACGCCCTCGTAGCCATGCTTGAGCATGCCCTCGTACCATTTTGGATTGAGCACGCGGGTACGTGTTTCGAGCGCCACCTGCTCCTGCAATGTGCGCACCATGCCGGGGCCTGAGGTCTGGTCGCCGATATACACCGGCACATCTTCCTTGCGGGCGCGGCGCACGGCGCGGCTGATGCCGCCGAGCGTGTCGAAATACTGGTCGACCGTGGTGACGCCAAGCTCGACCGAGTCGAGGTTCTGATATGTCAGTTCCACATCGGCCAGCACCGATTGCAGCAACTCGGACCGCTTTTCGACCGTGCCCTTGCGGCTGTAGGCAAAGCACTTGCGGCGCGAATAGGCCTCGGCCAATTCGTCCTCGTCATTGAAGGTGGAGGATTGCACGAGCTGGTTCACGTTGGAGCCGTAGGTGCCGTCGGCGTTGGAAAACACGCGCAGCGCAGCGGTTTCCAGATCGCAGCCATGCTTGGCCTGATAGTCAAGCGCGTGCTTGCGAATGAAGTTCATCTCCAGCGGCTCGTCGGCAGAAGCTGCCAGCCATGCGGCATCCGCCAGCAGCTTGATCTGCAAGGGCAGCAGGTCGCGGAAGATGCCGGACAACGTCATCATCACGTCGATGCGCGGGCGCTTCATCTCGCTGAGCGGAATGAGCTCGGCCCCGTTGAGACGGCCGTATGCGTCGAAATGCGGGCGCGCGCCCATCAGGGCCAGCGCCTGCCCGATCGGGCCACCCTCGTTCTTGAGGTTGTCGGTGCCCCACAAGACCAGCGCAATCGATTCGGGCAGTGAAGCACCACCTTCGCTGTGCTTGGCCAGGAGCCGCTCTGCCTGCCGTGCGCCATCGGCCACCGCGAAGGCGCTGGGGATGCGGAACGGGTCAAAGCCATGCAGGTTGCGGCCCGTGGGCAGGATCGAGGTGGTACGCAGCAAGTCGCCGCCGGGGGCAGGGCGGATGTAGCGGCCATCGAGCGCCGCCATCAGCCCGGCCATCTCGCTGGGTTCGAGCAGGAGCTGGTTGACGCGGCCAAGCTCGGCCAGCAGCGCCGGTGTAAGACCCTCTGGCAAGGTGACCATCAGCTGGCCCTTGGCGATCATTTCGGCGGTTTCGATTGAAAGCCTCACGCCATGCTGCGCTTCTGCCAGCGAAGCGATCAGCCCGGCGCGTTCCTCGGCTGAAGGCGCTGCGCCGACGACATGCAGGCCATACGGGATCAGTGCATATTCAAGCTCGAGCATCTGCTCGATAAGCTTGGCGACCATCTTGTCGGGATCGAGCCACTGGGGCTCGGCGCTGGCGAGGTCGACGCGGGCGGCCTGGGCCTGGATCAATTCGGCCAGATCCTCGCGTTCGCCGATCGTGTCGGGCTGCAGGGCGCGCCAACGGTCAACGGATGCCTTCAGTTCAGCCAGCCCCTTGTAAAGCCCTGCCTGCGCCACCGGCGGCGTCAGGTAGCTGATCAGGGTGGCAGCGGCGCGGCGCTTGGCAATAGCGCCCTCGGATGGGTTGTTGGAGGCGTAGAGATACATGTTCGGCAGATCGCCGATCAGGCGGTCAGGCCAGCAGGTGGCCGACATGCCGACCTGCTTGCCGGGCATGAACTCAAGCGCGCCATGAGTGCCGAAATGCAGCACTGCATGCGCGCCGAAATCCTCGCGGATATAGCGATAATAAGCCGAGAACGCGTGGGTTGGGGCAAAACCGCGCTCGAACAGCAAGCGCATCGGGTCGCCCTCGTAGCCAAAGCCGGGCTGGATGCCGACCATGACATTGCCGAACGCGGCACCCAGCACATGGATACTTGCGCCATCGGCCTGCTGGCGGCCCGGCGCCGGGCCCCACTGGGCCTCGATCTCGGCAAGGTAGCGCTCGCGGCGCACATGTTCGGTGGTGGGGATGCGGGCCATGACGTTGGCGTTGGCACCGAAACGGGCCGCATTGCCGATGAGGATGCTGTTCCGCAGCGCCTCGACTGATTCCGGCATCTCGACCTGATATCCACCGGCCTTCATCTCTCCAAGGAGATGGAAGATCGACTCGAACACCGAGAGGTAAGCTGCCGTCCCGACATTGCCGGCATTTGGCGGGAAGTTGAAGATTGTGATGGCGACCTTGCGGGCCGCGCGCTCGCTCTTGCGCAGGTTGACCAGCTTCATCACGCGCTGCGCCAACAAATCCGCCCGCTCGCCGCACGAGTGGACATTGCGCGAGCCTGCCGCGCCTTCGAAAGTACACTTGCGCTCGCAACCGGTGCAGCCCGTGCCGGAGCCACCGCCACGTCCGCCGAAGACGATGGGGCCGGTACCGCCGTCAAGCTCGGGAATCGCGACCATGATCGTGGCTTCTACCGGCATAAGGCCGCGCGCCGAGGGAGCCCACTCTTCCAGCGGCTGAAATTCCACCGGCATGGCGGCGATGTAGGGCACATCGAGCTTGGCCAGCATCGTCTGTGCAGCCTTGGAGTCGTTGTAGGCAGGCCCGCCAACGAGGCTGAAACCAGTCAGCGAGACCACGGCATCGACGGTGGCGACGCCGTTCTTCATGAAGTAGCTCTCAATGGCCGCGCGGCCATCAAGGCCGGAGGCGAAGGCCGGCACGACATCAAGCCCCTGTGCATGCAATGACGCGATCACGCCGTCATAATGGGCGCTGTTGCTGGCCAGCACATAGGAGCGCAGCAGCAGCACACCGACGCGGCCCTTCGGCTCGCGATGGGTCGGCAACTGCGCGGCATCGGTGCCGATACGGCCCTTGAGGCGCGGGTGATAGACACCGACCTCGGGGTATTCGACCGGATCGCCGGGTGTGACGAGGCTTCGCAGCGAGGCGCGTGGGCCTGCGGCATAGCGGCTGATCAGCATGCGCAGCAGGTTGGCGGCGTTGTCGTCGGAGCCGCCGAGCCAATATTGCAGGCTGAGGAAGTAGGCGCGCAAATCCTGCGC
>JBOFFB010000070.1:0-2483 GCA_051648385.1 Allobosea sp. | reverse complement strand
ACCGGCTCGTCTGGGTGCTGCCATGAGAATGGCAGTCGCTGATCCGGTCCTGACAACGGCGGGGCTTACGCTGATGGGCAAGGCTTGGCGCAGCGGCACTCGTCTGCGTTTTGGTCAGGTCGCGCGTTCGATCAAGCAGGTAGATGCGGCTCTGGAGGTCGAGATTGGCGCTGTCGCCGGGACGGGTGATGGCGAACGGTTCACGGTTGATGTCGTGGCACTTGGCTACGGCTTTCAACCATCGAACGAACTGCTTCGTGCCATGGGGGCCGCCCATATCTATGATCCGGTCAGTCAAGTTCTGCGAACGGTTCGCTCGGAAGACGGGGAAACCAGCGTTGCAAATGTGTTTGCAGTGGGTGACGCATCCGGACCTGGCGGTGCACCCGTTGCACAGGAAGAGGGTTTGCTTGCTGGTTTGGCCGTCGTCCATCGGGTAAGATCACAGCAACTTGCGCCAAGTTCCAGCTCATCTGCGTTGCAGCTTGCCGATGCAAGTGCCGCACGCCGTCGTCTGAAACGTCACCAGCGCTTTCAGGCCGCGCTCTGGCAGCTCTATGCCGCGCCGCAGATCGGGCTTTCACTCGCCAATGACGAAACCCTTGTTTGTCGTTGCGAAGACGTCAGCAAGGGCGATCTGATGCTGGCCATGGCGGATGGTGAGCCATCCATCGCCGAGATCAAGCGGCGCACGCGCGCGGGCATGGGGCGCTGTCAGGGGCGCTACTGCAGCCACTTGATTGCAGCACATCTGGCTGCCGAAACGGGCCGCCCGCTTGACGAGCGCGCCTTGTTCGCGCCCCGCGCGCCCGTGAAGCCGGTGACCATCGCAGATATGGTCGGCAGGCCACCACTGTGATGCAGACTGATGTGCTCATTGTTGGCGGCGGTATCGTCGGCATGACGGCTGCGCTTGATCTGGCGGGCGCAGGCCGCTCGGTGGTGATCGTTGATGAAGGCCGTCATTCCGGAACCACCTCGAATGCGGGCAGCCTGCACGTCCAGATGCAAAGCCGGTTCATCCGGATGTACCCTGATCAGGTCGCTGGCCTCGAACGCTCGGTGCCACTCTATCCCGCAGGGGCACAACGCTGGCGCGAGCTTGAGGCGGAACTTGGTGCCGACATGGAGATCAAGTCGTCAGGCGGTTTGATGGTCGCTGAAAATGCCGAGCAGTTTGCATTTCTAGTCGACAAGTGCGCGCGCGAGCGGCGTCTTGGCCTTGATGTGCACATGCTGGAGAGAGGCGAGCTTTCCCGTGTTGCTCCATATCTTGGCGAGGCCGTCTATGGGGCCGAACTATGCATCGAGGAAGGCAAGCTCAATCCGCTGAAAGCCAACGAGGCCATCAGGAGGAAGCTGGATGAGATCGGGGTTGTTCGCCTCGACGAGACCGTGATCACACGGCTCGATATCTCGAACGGAAAAATCACAGCTCAGACGCGAGGGCGTGGCGGGGTCTCCAGCTGTACCGCCGGACAGGTCATTCTTGCCTCGGGATCAGGCACTCGCCAACTGGCGGCCATGCTCAACGTGGCGATCCCGACGACGGCAGAGCCGTTGCATGTCAATGTCACCGAGGCAACGACGCCTCTGATCGGACATCTGGTCCAGCACGCCGAGCGCATGATCACCATGAAGCAACTCGGTGCGGGCCAGGTGGTCATCGGAGGTGGCTGGCCAGCTCGCTTTACCGGGCCGGACGAGTTCCCCACGGTTGATCCAGCCAGCATGATCGGCAATCTCAGCCTTGCCCAACACATCGTGCCCCGTCTGGGTTCCTTGCGGGTGATCCGCACCTGGGCAGGCGTGAACACGACGGCGGACGGACAGTGTATCCTCGGAGCGCTGCCAGGCCATGGCAACGTGCTGGCGGCGGTTCCTGGTGATGCCGGCTACACACTTGGGCCACTTGTCGGCCGGATTGCGGCGATGCTGGCAATGGGGCGAGACCCCGGCTACGACGTTGAGCGCTTCACTCCGGCGCGGTTTGGTCGGCTGCCATGATTTCGCGCATTCTGCCGTCACAAGGCCGATCCCCACCTCGGTACGACAGGCTCATACCAACGGCTATCGGGTTTGACCGATAGTTTCGTTGGCAAGCGCGACCGCGCGCCCGAGCCGGTGTGAGGAATTCATCATCTTTGACGGGTCAAAGATGATGACCTTTGGTATCAGTCGCGAACCAGCGCATTGATGCGGTCTGTGGCATCCAGAAGTTCCGGCAAGAAGCGGCTGCGCATCTCTTCAGGCGTCACTCGCACGCTGGGGCCGCAGATGTTGAGCGCAGCAATGATCGCGCCGGAGCGCGAACGGATAGGCGCTGAAACAGACCGCAGTCCAACTTCCAGTTCTTCATCAACGATGGACCAACCAACCCGGCGGGTCTCATGGATGATATCGCGCAGCTTTCCCTTTGCTGTGACGGTTTTGGGCGTATAGGCCGTTGGCTTGACCGTAGTGAGCAGTTGTTCCAGCGCCTC
>JBOFFB010000069.1:0-2766 GCA_051648385.1 Allobosea sp. | reverse complement strand
CCGTGGCGCAACTCGTCGCTGTGGGCTTTCTCATCGCCGGCCCGGCTGGCGAGGCTGTTTTGCCAGGCACGATTCTGATCGGCGTCGTGCTGCTGTGGGTCGCCGCCGTGCTGACCATCTACACGGGTTGGGATTATTTCCGCTCCGGCATCCGGCATCTGGTGGCGGAGGACGAGAAGATTGACGTGAGCGAACCATGATCAAGCTGGTTTATTTCGCCTGGGTGCGCGAGCGCGTCGGCAAACCCGACGAGATGGTGGCGCTGCCGACTTCTGTCGTCTCAGTTGCCGATCTTTTGGCATGGCAAGCCACGCGCGGCGAAGAATACGAGCACGCGTTCGAACACGCCAACATCATCCGCGTCGCGCTCGACAAGACGCACGCCAAGCATGACGCGCCGATTGCCGACGCCAGCGAAATCGCGTTCTTTCCGCCGATGACGGGGGGGTGAGGTGAAAGAGCGTCTTGCTTTCACCCCCACCATCCGCATCCAGTCAGAGCCATTCGACGTGCCTGCCGAAACCGTGCGGCTGACCGCGGGCCGTGCCGATATCGGTGCCATCGTCAGCTTCACCGGGCTTTGTCGTGATGAGGGCGGGCGGCTGAAAGCGCTGGAGCTGGAGCATTATCCCGGCATGGCCGAGGAAGAGATCGCCCGCGTTGCCGAAACCGCGCTCAGCCGCTGGCCGCTGATGGGCCTCACCGCGATCCACCGCTTCGGCATGATCAAACCGGGTGAGGACATCGTGCTGGTGATCACCACATCAGCCCACCGCCGCGCGGCCTTCGAAGCCGCCGATTTCATGATGGACTACCTCAAGACCCGCGCCCCGTTCTGGAAGCGCGAGCATCTGGTCGATGGCAGCGTCGGCGGTTGGGTCGAGGCCAAGGCCCAGGATGACGAGGCTGCGGCGCGGTGGTGAACTGCCCCAACACACCGTCATCCTCGCGCTCGTCGCGAGGAACCACGTCTTTTCGATTCCGGCAAAGACGTGGGTCCTCGGAACAAGTCCGAGGATGACGCCGCTCGATCAAGCCGCCTTGCTTTTCGGCCTGACCGCATCCGAATAAGCTTCGACCAGCGCACGGCTCATGTTGCCGGGCGTGAACTTGTAAGGCCCGACCTCAGCCACCGGCGTGACCTCGGCAGCTGAGCCGACGATGAAGCACTCGTTGAAGGTGCTGAGTTCCTCCGGCATGATGCGGCGCTCGATGACCTCCATGCCCTGCGCGCGCGCCATGGCGATCACGGTCTGGCGGGTCAGGCCATTGAGGAAGCAATCGGCGATCGGGGTGTGGATCGCGCCATCCTTGATGAAGAAGATATTGGCGCCCGTGCACTCGGCAACGCGGCCCTGCCAGTCGAGCATCATCGCGTCGGCATAGCCCTTCTTCTCGGCCTTGTGCTTGGAGATGGTGCAGATCATGTAAAGCCCGGCAGCCTTGGCATGAACCGGCGCGCATTGCGGATCGGGCCGACGATACTCGGCGATGTCGAGCTTGATGCCCTTCATCTTGGTTTCCATGTCGAACATCGAGGGCCAGACCCAGGTCGCGATGGCGACGTGGATCTTGCTGTGCTGCGCCGCGACCGCCATCATTTCGGAGCCGCGCCACGCCACGGGACGGACATACTGGTCACCGCCACCCGAGAGGCGCACAACCTCGTCCTTGGCCGCATTCAGCTCTTCCACGGAATAGGGGATCTCAAAATCCATAAGTTCGGCAGATTTGTGAAAGCGGATCGAGTGTTCGGTGGACTTGAAGATCACGCCGTCATAGGCGCGCTCGCCCTCGAACACGCAGGAACCATAGTGCAGGCCGTGTGTCAGCACATGAACCTTGGCATCGCGCCACGGGATGATCTTGCCATCCATCCAGATGACGCCGTCACGGTCGTCGAACGGAATGATCGCCATGTGCCAATCTCCTTGTTGTCCCTGTGCCGCTAATACGGCATCGTTGTTCTGAGGCTCTGCCGTCCACCCGGCATTGTAACTTTCAAGCGCACTTTGCTCGCAAAACTAACATTTCATGTCCCAAAGCGCTATTGACGGGTAACGAACCACCTGAGATATGTCAATAAGGCTGACATATATAGGCGGCCAGAACGGGAGATCGCCATGGCAGATTCAAGTCCGGCCCGGGCCCGGTTAGATATTGCCAGATCCGCTGCGGCGTTTGGTTCGCAAGCGCAGCATGCCGTGCCTCTCGAGGGGGGCGTGCCTTACGAGCTGATCGAGTTGTTCTTCTTCGCCTACCGCGATTTCGTCAGCGATCCCGACCGTATCCTGACTGAACTGGCCTTCGGCCGCGCCCACCACCGGGTGCTGCACTTTGTCGACCGCAATCCTGGCCTTACCATTGCCGAACTGCTGGATATCCTGAAGATCACCAAACAGAGCCTCAACCGGGTGCTCAAGGAGTTGGTGGAAAAGGAATTCATCGAGGTGCGCACGGGCCATGCCGACCGCCGCCAGCGACATCTGCATGCTACGCCGACAGGGCGCGCGCTTGCCACGCGGCTGGCCTCTGTGCAGGGTCAGCGCGTCCATGCCGCCTTGGCGGGGCTTTCCGCACCAACAAGGGGCGCGGTGGAAGCCTATCTCACTGCGATGATCGACCCTGAGGAGCGCAAACAGGTTTTGGCACGCATCCGCAAGGGACCCGTTGGTTGATGGCCACAAAACCGCGCCTGCCATTGGCCGACGAAGCCCCGCATATTCTCGTCGTCGATGATGACCGCCGTCTGCGTGATTTGCTCTC
>JBOFFB010000068.1:0-4261 GCA_051648385.1 Allobosea sp. | reverse complement strand
CATGCGCGTCTCGGGCGTCAAGGTCGAGCGCAGCGATGGCGGCCCGCCAGACGGCATCACGGCTGCGGCCCACTGCCTGCTCTTCTATGCGGCGACGTTCACGATCGGGCTGCTGGTGCTGAACATCCTGTTCGGCATCCTCCGCAGCGATGGCCGGATGGGGCATGACCTGCTGACTGGCCTGGTGATCGTCAGGAATTGAGCGAGTTGCTACTTCCGCATCACGACCTGCCACAGCGCGGCCAGATCGCCCGCGTGGATACTGTGTCCGCCATCATGCGTGCAGAAGCTGAGTGCGCGCGGCTTGGCGCAGCCTGACCATTGCCGGCACGTTCGCCCGCTGATCTCCGTGCTGGTGTCCGGCTCAGCCTTGCAGCCGTTCTCGCTGAGCCACAGCGCCCAGTCGCGGCGCACGTCTGCCTGTCGGTAGACACCGCCGCGCAAGGCCCGCCCGGACATCGGCACGGTGGCGTCATTGGTGCCGTGGATATGGATCAGGTTGACGCCCGCTCCGGTGCACGAGGGCGGGGAGGGCTCCCAAAAACCGCCGGCCAGCGCGCCATAGGCGCTGAACAGGGCCGGCCGCGCGCAGGCGATGTTCCACACCATCGATGCGCCCTGGCTGAAACCGGCGGCCACGAAATAGGCCGGGTCGGTTGCAAAGCGCGTCTTTACATCCGCCACCAGCGCCTCGGCAAAAGCGAACTCGTCGCGGTGCTTGCCGGGCGAGCCGGGATAGGACCAGGTGTTGCCCATCCCATGCGGCGCGATCAGCAGCACTTTGTTGTCATGGGCAAAGGCGCGCAAAAGCGGTTCGCTGACCACATACTCGGCGCTCTCACGCCAACCGTGGTAGAATATCAACACGGGTAGTGGCGTCTTGCCATCCCAGGCCTCTGGGGCGAGCGCAAGATACCGCCCGCCCGCAACGTTGCATCCCGGCGAAATAGCGCAGGGAACGGCTGCATCGGCGAAGGCGCTCGCGGTGCTGCCCAGGAGCAGAAACAGAAACATCACAACAGTTTTCATCTCGCCCAGCCTGACAGCATGCACATTGTCCCGCACATCACGCTTGCGCGAGGGTGTGCCAATCAGTCCTTGAAGTCGTGCTCGAACTTGAGTTTGCCAAACCGTGTTGGCCTGCCGGCGCCATCAATGAACTCAGGTGTATTGCCCGCAATCAGTTCGCCGATGACTGACACCATGCACCCGGCTTGGGTGGCGGCCTG
Organism: Allobosea sp.; assembly: GCA_051648385.1. GTDB lineage: Bacteria > Pseudomonadota > Alphaproteobacteria > Rhizobiales > Beijerinckiaceae > Allobosea. The sequence goes on along the minus strand of JBOFFB010000068.1, from coordinate 3,032 downwards.
TCCCAATGCCGGTAGCGCCTCAGGCATCACCGCCATCAACACCTCGTAGTCGTCGCCGCCTGTCACGATGGTCTTGAGCAGCGTCGCATCGAAGCTCAGCGCCTCGTGTGCGGCGGCTGTCATCGGGATCTTCTCCAGCTCGATCCTTGGTGCCAGCACGTAGCCATCACGGGCTGCAGCGGCCGCGAGTTTGACAGCATCGCCCAGCAATCCGTCCGAAATATCCATCGCAGCGGTCGCATGGTCGCGAATGACCTTGGCCAACGCATTGCGAGGCCGAGGGTGCAGGTAGTGATCAAGCAGCAGTTCACGCGCTTCAGGTGAGAGTGCCTGTGCCCACGGCGCATCCGGCATGAGGCGCAATTGCAACCCCAGCGCCGCGTTGCCGATGGTGCCTGTCACCACGAGTTTCTGGCCAAGCTGTCCGCTGGTGCGCTTCACCATGCGCCCCGTTTCGCAATAGCCGATGGCAGTGATCGAGATGGTCAGGCCGCCCGAAGCCTTGACTGTGTCACCGCCAAGCAGCGGGCAGCCATACGCACGCGCATCCTCGCCGAGGCCCGCAGCAAACGCCGCAATCCAGCTTTCATCGATGCTGGCGGGCAGCGCCAGCGCCATGAGAAAGCCGGCTGGCGTCGCACCCTTTGCAGCAAGATCGGACAGGTTCACGCGCAGCGCCTTGCGCGCGATCGACGCTGGGGGGTCATCAGCAAAAAAGTGCACGCCCGCCACCAGCGCGTCTTTGGTCAGCACAAGGTCATGCCCTGGCGGTGGCGACAGCATTGCCGCATCGTCCAGCAAAGCCAGCGAGCCTTCGCCGGCGATCGGGGCAAGATAGCGTGCGATCAGGGTGTCTTCGGAGATCATGACAAACGACGATCAACAAACAGGAGATGTTTGCCGCCTGCTATGTCAGCTTGGAGCTGTGACCATACCGTGCCCCAGCAAAGCAGCAACTCTGAGGTGGTGCAGTTCCCGATGCGCAAAAGGATCACAACCGGAACGCGCGAACGCAAGGCAGTTTTTCGACGCGAGAAATCCGTATCCTTGGTGATCATGATGGCATCGGTTCTGATAGCCTCGTCCCAGATTGTGCGATCAGAGGCGGAACGCATGCCGATGTCGCGGACGTGGATGGCGTCGCAACCATGCAACCGTAACCAGTCCGTCAAGGCAGGCGAGAGGTGGGCATCAAGTAAGAAGCGCACAAGTCACGCTGCTTTTGTCGCTGACTGTTGAAGATGCTGCACTGCGTACATCAGGGCGGCCTCGAAATCGCCCGCCTCAAGATCCGGATGGTCACGCAGGATCTCGTTGCGCGACATTCCGCTCGCGAGAAGCTCTAGCACATCGACGACGCGGATACGCATGCCGCGAATGGTCGGGCGGCCTCCGCAGACTTCGGGATTAATCGTGATGCGGTCGAGAAGCTCAGTCATACAAGTAACATAACACAGCCCATTGCTTGAATCACCCCATCTCGACCGCGCGCACCTCGCGCGCGATGCGGTCGAGCACTGCGTTGGTGATGCCCGGCTCGTCGCCTTCGTAGAAGGCACGGGCAACCATGACATATTCGTTGATCACGGCCTTGGGTGGCACGTCCTTGCGGAACAGCAGCTCGTAGGTCCCGCAGCGCAGCACCGAGCGCAGCACGGTTTCGATCCGCTTCAGCGGCCAGCCATCGGCCAACGCATCATCGACGGCGCGGTCGATGTGGCGCTGCTCGCGCACCACGCCGGAGAGCACGTCGCGGAAGAAATTTGCCTCGGCGGCCGGCAGTTCGATGCCATCCACTTCTTTGCCCATCCAGAAGGTCTCGAACTCGGCCATCGCCTCGATCAGACCCTTGCCGGCGACATCCATCTGGTAGAGCGCCTGCACGGCAGCTAGCCGCGCGGCGCGGCGCTTCTCCATGCGCTGTTCTTGCTTGGAGCTCACGATCCGGCCTCGAAGCGGCGCTTGAGCCTCAGCACAGCCATGGCTGCTTCGGCGGCGCCTCCGCCCTTGTCCATCTCGGGCTTGCGGGCCCGGGCCCAGGCTTGTGCCTCGTTTTCGACGGTGAGGATGCCGTTGCCGATGGCCCATTTGCGCAGGATGCTCAAGTCCATCAGCGCGCGGCAGCTCTCGCCAGCCACGATGTCATAGTGTGTGGTCTCGCCACGGATCACGGTGCCGAGCGCGACAGCGGCGTGGTACGGTTTGCCCTTGGCCTCCGCGCCATCGAACGCAATCGCGATGGCCGCGGGGATTTCCAGCGCACCGGGCACTGTGATCACTTCAGCCGTGGCACCGGCGCTCTCGATGGCCGCGAGCGCGCCTTCCAGAAGCGCATCAGCAAGATCATCATAGAACCGCGCCTCGACGACGAGAATGCGTGCGCCGGAAAGCGGCGTGGAATCGGGTTTGGCTTTGCTGGCACCAGCCATCATGAAACTCTTGACGTGAAAGGATTGGTTCGCCGCCAGATCATCTCGTATTGAAATGGGAGCCATTTCAATACGGAAAGATGATCGATTATAATAAGATAGAGCATTGCATTCCCAAAAAACCGGAACCCACCTTTGTGTGCAATGCTCTAGTAGCCCTGTGCGCGGGCCTCGGCAAGCCTCGCAGCATAGCGCGCCATCAGATCGACCTCGATATGCAGCCCGTCGCCGACTTTCCGGTCACGCCACGTTGTCACGCTCAGTGAATGGGGGATCAGCAGCGCAGAAAACACATCACCATCCACGGTGTTTACCGTCAGTGACGTGCCATCAAGGCAGATCGAGCCCTTGGCCGCAATGAAACCGGCAAGGTGCTTTGGTGTCCGGATGTGGAAGCGCGCCGTAGCCCCCCATGGATCCGACGGGTCGGGCAGGATCGGTTCAAGCTGCACGATCTCCGCGATGCCATCGACATGGCCGGTGACCAGATGCCCGCCAAGCTCGTCACCGACCTTGAGCGAGCGTTCGAGGTTGATCTCGCTGCCCGACTGCCACTGGCCGACCAGCGTCTTCGCCAGTGTTTCTGCCGCCGCCTCGACCCGG
>JBOFFB010000067.1:0-1886 GCA_051648385.1 Allobosea sp. | reverse complement strand
CCTTGCCCGGCACCTGCCTGCCCGTTGTTGACACGGGCCATCGGCGTTCCGCCGCCGGGGATGCTGTCCAGTTCGAATGGCCGGTCTGGCGGCAGCGGTACAGTGCGGGCAATGGGCCTCGCCTCGGCCACAAGGGTGGGCGCAGCCGAGGCGGAGGCGATAACGGCTGGTGCCGCGACGGCGGCCAACTGTGGTGCGGGCGAGAAGGCAGGGATGGGTGCCGGCGCGCGCGGAATTGGTGTGGCGCGCGGGGCAGGAGCGGCTTCCGCCACCATGATCGTCTCGCGCGGCTGAAGCGAGGGCGCGGTTTCGCCCGGCAGGTTGGCCGGCGCGCCATCGGTGCGCAATGTCGACACCAGCAGGCGGTCATCGCTGCCGCGCGTGTTGGCACGGCGAAGGTAGTCCACCTTCACCTGGGCCGTGCCCAGATGCTTGAACTCCAGCGCATAGGCCACGCGCTCCGACAGGTCGATAATACGGCCGCCATGGAACGGGCCACGGTCGTTGACACGCACCACAATGGACCGCCCGTTGCGGACGTTGGTCACACGGGCGTAGCTCGGCAGCGGCATCGTGGGATGCGCGGCCGAATAGGCGTGCTTGTCATAGACCTCGCCATTCGCCGTCTTGCGACCGTGGAAGGCATCGCCATACCAGGAGGCGGGGCCTGTGGCGGAATATCCGGGGTTGTCGCGGGGCGTGTACCAGCGGCCAGCCACACGGTAGGGCTTGCCGACATGGTCGCGCCCGCCGCCCTTGGGAACCGAGGAGCCGTCAGCCACGACGCGCGGGCTGGCGGAGCCGTATTTTGCGCGGTTGGAGAAAGCACCGATCTCACGCTGGTTCTGTGCAGACAGGCTTTGCCGCTGGCGCGTCGGTTCCGAGGCACAGTTGGCCATCAGGAGAGCGAGGGAGGAGACCGCCAGCAGGCGCGCAGGATGGCTGAATTCCGGGAGGCGAAGGGTCATGAACTGTACCGGGCAAGACGCAACAGGTTGGTCAGGATCATTCCCCATCCGCTCATCCTCAGGGCCTCTCCCTCCCGAGAAGGCCGCAGGGCGAAAGCACGGAGATGCGCCTCACCCATATGTCTCACGTGCGCTTTAACCCAAGGTTAAATCTCCGGGCAAGCCCGTTGGAGTCGGCCGAGAGCCGGCGTCAACCGACCGGCTGAAGGCGGATGACGGCGAAATTGTGGCGACCATGCCGTATTTAGCTTCAGTTGCCCACGCGTGCAATACCGCGCTCGCCGTTGTCGCGGGTCCAGCGGATGCGCCCGCCGCCCAGATCCTGCACCGAGAAGCACAGCCGCTCGCCATTATACCATGTCGGAAACTGCTGGCAGAGGTTGTCGCCACGCATGAACCAGCGCCCGCTTTCCTTCGCCGCAAACAGACGCCCGAGGCCAACGGCCTGGCCATTGCCATCCACCGTGCCATTCGGCGAATAGCGTAACGGCATCTCGCCACCAAGCGGTGCCGCCAGATAGACCGTACGACCGGTGACGAGCTTGCGTAGTGCTTCGCCGCTGAGCGTTTCTGCCGAAGCCGGAGCTGCTGCAATCAGGAGAGCTGTTGCGAAAGATGCAACAGTGATGATGAGGCGCATGGCAAGCTCCGTCTGACAATTCCGTCCAACACCTGATCTACGTAAGTCTGCGGATGCTGGTTCATTCTGGCGAAAGAAAGACATCGACGATGCAGAAGTTGCGATTTTGGACAGGCAATCAGCTTTGCATGGAACGTTACGACGCAGCGCTTGCAAATCTCTGCGGGTAACGGCATTGGCCTTCCACCGGAGAGATGGCCGAGTGGTTTAAGGCAGCGGTCTTGAAAACCGCCGTGGGGGCAACTCCACCGTGGGTTCGAATCCCACTCTCTCCGCCA
>JBOFFB010000066.1:0-5093 GCA_051648385.1 Allobosea sp. | reverse complement strand
CTGGAACGCCATCCATGCGCAGGCCATATTCGATGTTCTTCTGAACCGACAGGTGCGGGAACACGGCATAATTCTGGAAGACGATGTTAACAGGCCGCTTGTTCGGCGGAGAGCGGGTGACATCCTTGCCGTCGATCAGGATCTGGCCGCTGGTGGGCATCTCGAAGCCCGCAAGCATCCTGAGAAGCGTGGTCTTGCCGCAGCCCGATGGGCCGAGAAGCGCGAAAAACTCGCCCTCCTCGATGGTCAGGCTGACGTTGTCGACCGCAACAACCGGCCCGAAACGCTTGGTGATGTTGCGGAACTCGATGATGGTGCGCTTCGGCGGGACCGGTGTTTTCATCAAAGCTTCTTTTCGGCTTCAGCGCGGGCCTGCAGCCGTAGCGCAGCAAAGGTGAGGATCACGGTAAAGACAAGGAGCAGGGTGGAGATGGCATTGACCTTGGGCGTCACCGAGAAGCGCACCATGGAATAGACCTTTACCGGGAACGTGACGGTGTCGGGCCCGGCGGTGAAAAATGTGATCACGAAATCATCGAGACTGAGGGTGAAGGCAAGCAGCGCGCTTGCCAGCAGCGCAGGCTTCAGATGGGGGATGACGACATCCCACAGGGCCTGCCACTCGCTTGCGCCAAGGTCACGCGCAGCCTCTTCCTGGGAGCGCTCGAAGCTCTGCAACCTTGCGCGGACAACTACCGCGACGAAAGGAAAGCTGAAAGCGACATGCGCGATGACGATGGCACCCAGCGACAACGGCCAGGGGAGCCCGACCGGCCAGGGCAATACCCGGGCAAAGAAGATCAGCAGGGCCACCCCCAGGCAGATTTCGGGGACCACGATGGGAAGCGCGAAGCCGCCTTCAACGATGGTCTTGCCCGGGAACCGGAACCGCCAGAGCGCGATTGCCGCCAGCGTGCCGAGGATGACGCTGAGAAAGGTGGAAAGGGCGGCAATCGTGAGCGAGTTCAGCAGCGCCTGAACCAGTTCCGGGTCTTCAAACACCTTGCCATACCAGTCGAGGGTGAAGCCGCGCCAGGTGGTGGTGCGCTTGCTGTCATTGAAGCTCATGACGACGAGGACGACCAGCGGCGCATACAGAAACAGGCCCACAAGCCCCATCCAGAGCTGGATTGGCCAGCGCCGCGCATATTCCAGAAGGCCGGGCCTGTCGCTCATTCGGGCTGCTCGCGACGCTTCAGCAGCGCTTGCAGGGCAATTCCGAAAAGGGTCAGATACATCAGCATGAACGCGAGAGCGGCGCCGAAGGGCCAGTCATTCGCGCGTTTGAACTGGCGCTCGATCACGTTGGCGATCATCTGGCTGTCGGGACCGCCAAGCAGGTCGGGCGCCAGATAACTCCCGAGCACCGGGATAAATGTGAGCAGCAGCGCAGACGCGATTCCGGGAACTGCCAAAGGCAGAACAACATGCCGGATCGTGCGCAAATGCCCGGCGCCCAGATCAAGGCTCGCTTCCAGAAGCGAGCGGTCAAGCCTGTCCAGTGCAGCATAGAGCGGCAACACGGTGAACGGCAGGTGGACATAGACGAGGCCGACCATGACCGCGAAATTGGTGTTCATCATCTGCAGCGGCTGGAAGCCGGCCCAACCAAATGCAGCTTCGAGAGCAGTGTTGATAAACCCCTCGTCCCTCAGCAGTGCGATGAGCGCATAGGTTCGTATCAGCAGGTTGGTCCAGAAAGGCAGCATGACCCCGATGAGCAGCCACGTCTTGAGCCGCGGCGCTGCAAAGCTGATAGCAAGTGCGACAGGAAATCCGACGACCAGGCAAATCAATGTCGCAAGCGCGGAGAAGGCAAGCGATTTGCCAAGTATGCCCAGATAGAGTGGCTCGATTGCCCGGGCATAATTTGCGAATGTGCCCGAAATCTCGATGTCGGAAATGCCAACATTGGTCCCGAAACTATACGCCCAAACCACTGCCATGGGCACCACGAAGAACAGCAGGAACCAGCCAAGCGGCGGACCGAGCAATCCCGCCAGTCCGGATCTGGACCGGCGCCAATCGATTTCCTGCTTCATCCGCGCTGCCGTCGCGAAGTGTCAGGCAGCGCGCATGCGGGTTATGGCTTCCTCGAACAGGCGAGCCTTTTCGGGGCCCTCGAACTTGCCCCATTCGCTTGCGTCCATTCCGGCGCCGATGGGGAAGATGATCGGGTTCGCCCTGTAGCTTTCCGGCATGCGTGTTTTGGCGGCGGCATTGGGTGTCGGGTACAATATCGTCTCGATGATGTGTTTTCCTGCCTCGGCGTCGAGCAGAAAGTTGATAAATTGGTGCGCAAGCTTCACCCGTGGAGCACCTTTCGGGATTGCCAGGGTATCGGCGTTCAGCAGCGACCCTTCCTTTGGCACGACAAACGCGATGTCCGGATCCTCGGCAGCGACCTGCGCTATGTCGCCGTTCGTCTCGAGAACCAGATCGACATCGCCCGCCAGCAGCAGATCCTGCCCATTGTCTTCGTGGAAGGTCTTGATGTTCGGCTTCTGGCGGATCAGCATGTCCTCGACTGCTTTGACGGTTGCAGCGTCGACGCCGTTCACTGACTGCCCCAGATATTTGGCGCCAAGCCGGATAAGGTCTGCAGCTTCCGACGTCAGTGCAATCCGGCCCTTGTAAAGCTCGCTATCGAACAACCACTTCCAGCTGTCGGGCGTGCCGTTCACCCGGCTTTTGCGGTACCCGATACCCAGGACAAGCCAGGTGTAAGGAACGCTGTGTTTGGGCGCCGGGTCATAGTCTTGCCCAAGGAATTCCGGCGCGATGTTCTTCAGGTTCGGGATCATGCCCAGATCCAGCGGCAGCAGCATGTCCGCTTGCCGCATTCGGGTCACGAACTCGTTTGAAGGAACAATCACATCATAGCCGGGGTTGCCCGCCTTCAGTTTGGCGAACAGCTCGTCGTTCGTAGCAAAGTAGCTTGTCTGGACCTTGATTCCGCTGACCTTCTGAAAGTCGGCCAGGGTCGTCTCACCGATGTAGGTATCCCAAGTGTAGAAGTTCAGCTTGTCCCCTCCAGCCTTCTCGCCACCGCTGGCTCCGCAGGCTTCAAGCGAGAACCCGATTGCAGCAATGCCCAGGGAAGACAGCAGGTTGCGGCGGGAAAGCCGCCTTTGCGACAGGCGGCTCTGATTACTGCCGTCGAATTTCGTCATTCCCCTGCCCTCCTGTCAAATTAAGGCGCAGTGGTAGAACAGGCAGGAAGCCAGGTTAAGCCCCCTTGTGCGGCGAGACACGAACCTGCGAAAAATAGTCAGCGGCGGCGCTTGGAGTCTGGCCTGCCAGCATCGTTGCTGCCTTCCTCGACAAGTTGGCGAAGAAGATCGTCATTGAGGTCTCCCGGCTCTGCGAGAAGGTCGGCTACCTGCACCCTTTGCCCACGGTTTCGGGCATCAAGGACAGCAAATCCGGCTGACAAGAGGCTTTCGACATTGCTGTCTCGCGCCAACCGCGATGGGCCGCCCAGGACGACTGCGATCAACCGACGCCCATCCCTGACTGCCGACGCGGCGAGCGTAAAACCGGCTGCATTGGTAAAACCGGTCTTGATGCCGTCAACTCCCGGCATCGTGCGCAACAGATGATTGTGATTTGGCAGGACCTGATTTCCAAATACGAATTGCTGCTGCTGATAATAGCCATAATATTGTGGGAAATGCCGAATTGTTGCCTGAGACAGAATAAAGATGTCCCGAGCAGTGGTGACTTGACGGGGATCAGGCAGCCCATTGGGATTTACAAATCGGCTGTTCGCCATACCCAATTGCCTTGCCCTGAGCGTCATCAGGCGCGCAAAGGCTTCGGAACTTCCACTGATATGCTCCGCCAGCGCTACCGAAACATCGTTTGCCGACTTGGTTGCAAGGCTGCGGATCGCCTGATCGACTGTGAGGCTCTGCCCCGGCTTCAGGCCAAGCTTTGACGGTCGCTGACTGGCCGCATTTTTGCTGATGACGACCCGATCGTCGAGCCGCAATGTGCCAGCGGCGAGTTGCTCGAACACCATGTACAGGGTCATCACCTTGGTGATTGAGGCGGGGAAGCGCTGGGTGTCGGCCTGGCGCGAATAGAGTATTTCCCCGGTGTCCGCGTTTGCCACGAATGCCGCATATTTCGGCTGTTCAAACAGACTGAGCGCATTTGCCGGAATCGAAAATCCAAGCGCCGCCGTCAGAGCCATCGACAAGAAAAGCCACGTTCGCAAGAAAGATGTCATGACAACGCTGGGTATCACAGGGACCATTGGCCGCCTAGAGTCCGCATAAGTCTGTGAGTGGCGGCAACTCGTTGGAAAGCCTATCTGGCGCACATGCCGGCTGAAATCCCTGAACTGCCGATCCCCCTTTGGCTTACACTGCCAGGGCTAGCCGACTATGCACGCACGGTAGCTGATATGGAGGAGCATGTCCGACGAATGCTCGCGGGGGAGGCCGGGGAAGAGATTTGGCTTGTCGAGCACTTATCGGTCATTACCGCCGGCACCAGTGCCGTTGAGGGGGACCTTCTGGATGCAAGCCGCTTTCCCGTAGTGCCGACGGGTCGAGGCGGTCGCCATACTTATCATGGTCCGGGTCAACGGGTTGTCTACCCCATGCTGAACCTGGCCCAACGCGGCCGCGATGTGAGACGCTATGTGGCAGCTTTGGAACTCTGGGGCATCAGGGCGCTCTCCGATTTCGGATTGTCAGCCTTTACGAGCACGCTCGGTACCGGCATCTGGGTCGATACAGCCACTGGCCCGGCCAAGATCGGGGCCATTGGTGTGCGGGTGCGTCGATGGACCAGCTTTCATGGTTTATCGATCAACGTCGGTACGGAGCTCGAAGATTTCACAGCCATCGTACCGTGCGGCATACCGACCCATGGTACCACTCGTCTGTCTGATGCTGTTCCCGGATCGGAGCTGGAGGATCTGGACCGCTCCCTTTTGCGGCATCTGCCAGAGATGCTCGGCTTTTTATCGGCTCTCCGCTGACGCGATATCAAGACGCTTGAGACCCGCCTAGATTGCCGCTACGTTCCGCACTGTTCGGGGTTAGTAGGGACCGAAGGCTCCAGAACTTATGCAAAAGACC
>JBOFFB010000065.1:0-6204 GCA_051648385.1 Allobosea sp. | reverse complement strand
CTACAAGGTCTACATCATCGACGAAGTGCACATGCTGTCTGGCGCTGCCTTCAACGCTTTCCTCAAGACGCTGGAAGAGCCACCCCCGCACGCCAAGTTTATTTTCGCCACCACCGAAATCCGCAAGGTGCCAGTGACGATCCTGTCGCGCTGCCAGCGCTTTGACCTGCGCCGGATCGACGCGGCAGTTCTGGTCGCATATCTCGCCAAGGTCTGCGCGGCCGAAGGTGTGGCAGCAGATGAAGACGCCCTGCAGGCCATCGCCCGGGCAGCAGAAGGCTCGGCCCGCGACGCGATGTCGCTGCTCGATCAGGCGATTGCCCATGCGGCTGGTCCGATCACGCTGGATGATGTGCGCGCCATGCTGGGCCTCGCTGACCGTGCCCGTGTCATCAACCTGTTCGAGTTGGTCATGAAAGGCGATCTTGCCGCCGCTCTGGCCGAATTGCGCGCCCAGTACGATGCCGGCGCTGATCCTGGCACGGTCCTGACCGAAATGGCTGAGTTCAGTCATCTCGTCACGCGTCTGAAGATCGTGCCCGAAGCGGCCAAGGACAGCGCGCTGACCCAGGCCGAGCGCGTGCGCGGGACGGATTTTGCCGGGCGTTTGTCGATACGGGTCTTGTCCCGCATGTGGCAGATGCTGCTCAAGGGCATCAGCGAGGTCAAGGAGGCTGGCCGCCCGTTGCCAGCCGCAGAGATGCTGCTGGTGCGACTTGCCCACGCGGCTGACCTGCCGACACCCGACGAAGCTCTGAAATCGTTGCAGGGCAGCAGCACCGGAAAGCCAGGGCGCCCAGCGCCTGCAGGCGGCAGCTCGGGCGGTAGTGGGAGTTCATCCAGCCCGGGCAGTTCAACTGTTGCGCGCCCTCAAATGGTAGCCCAGGGCGGCATGACACAGATGGCGCCCAGCGCAGCACTGGCGTCGGTTCAGCCAAACGCGCAGCCTGCGCCGACACCGGCAATCCGCATCGCGTCGCTGGAAGATATCCTTGCGCTGGCTGCCAAGAACCGGGATATCAAGCTGCAGTCAGCCATCCAGCGGGATCTGCGGCTGGTCAGCATCGAGCCAGGGCGTATCCAGGTGGCGCTGGCCCCGACCGGCGATCACAACATCACCAAGGAATTGTCAGGCAAGCTCAAGGACTGGACCGGCCAGACCTGGATGGTCGCGATCGTGCAAGCCGCGGGCCAGGCCACGCTGCGAGAGCAGAAACAGGCCCAGGATGCCATCCGAAAGGACGGCGCGGCCAGCCATCCGGCAGTGAAAGCGCTGATGGCGACGTTCCCCGGTGCCAGAATCGTCGATGTCCGCAGCCGTGACGCAGAAAATGAGGCCGCGCCTGACGACAGCGATGCAGGCCTTGCCGCCTCGCTCGAATCCGGCGATGGCCTTTTCGACGGTGAGGCCGAGCTTTACACCGAAACCGATTTCTAGACCGATGCCCCCATCATCAAGGAGCCAACCCGATGCGTGACATGATGGGCCTGATGAAACAGGCACAACAGATGCAGGCCAAGATGGCCGACATGCAGGCTGAACTCGACAACACCATCGTCGAAGGCTCGTCGGGCGGCGGCATGGTCAAGGTCACGGCCACCGCCAAGGGCGCGATCAAGGGCATCAGCATCGATCCGTCGCTGATGAATGCCGATGAACGCGAAATCCTCGAAGACCTGATCATCGCGGCCTGCTCCGATGCACGCACCAAGGGCGAGCGCGTCATGGAAAGCCGCATGTCCGAGATCACAAAGGGCCTGCCCATTCCGCCCGGCATGAAGCTGTTCTGAGCGTCGGCCTCACATGGCGAAGTTTTCCGCCGGGCCGGAGATCGAGCGGCTGATCCAGCTCCTCGCCAAGCTGCCGGGCCTCGGACCCCGCTCCGCCCGCCGCGCCGCCTTGCACTTGGTCAAGAAGCGCGAGCAATTGCTCGGGCCGCTGTCGGACGCGATGCGAGTCGCGCACGAGAAGATCGTGGTCTGTCAGAGCTGCGGCAACATCGATACATCCGACCCATGTTCGGTCTGCCGCGACCCACGGCGCGATGACAGCATCATCGTCGTGGTCTCGGATGTTGCGGATTTGTGGGCACTCGAGCGGTCGGCAGCGATCAATGCGCGCTACCATGTGCTGGGCGGCGTGCTGTCGGCCATGGATGGCGTTCGGCCTGAAAACCTCAACATCGACAAGCTGATAGAGCGCGCGGCTGATCCCGCCGTGAAGGAGTTGATTCTGGCCCTGAACGCCACCATCGATGGTGCGACCACGGCGCATTACATCACCGACCGCGTCAGCCACCTGCCCGTCAAGGTCACCCGCCTCGCCCACGGCGTGCCTGTCGGAGGCGAACTCGACTATCTCGACGATGGTACGCTCAGCGCCGCGATCAGGCAGCGGACGGGGTTTTAGGGCGAAGGGCAGCATTTGCTGACACATCGGATCAAATATGCCATATGACCTCAAGTATGGCTCATCGACAGGTTCATGGCGCAATGACAAACAAAGCCACAGTGACGGCATCCGGGCGCATGAGCTTGCCTGCAGATATCCGAAAGCGCTATGGCCTCTCCAAGGGCGGCGAAGTCATCGTTGAAGACACGGGCGACGCCATCGTCATAAGGACACTTGATCAACTGGTACACAGGGCTCAGGCCATGGCGCGGCAGATCGTCGACCAGCGGCCTGCATCCGTTGACGATTTCCTCGCAGACCGTCGCAAGGATGCGAGCGGCGAATGACAATGTTCGTGTTGGATGCGTCGGCGCTCCTTGCGCTGCTCCTTGATGAGCCGGGCGCGGACAACGTCAAGGCTGTGTTGGCCGACGCGGCTATGTCGAGTGTCAACCTGGCCGAGGTGGTCAGCTATTTTGCCAAACTCGGCGCGACCGATGCTGACATCAAAGCCCTGCTGCAACCTTTGCCGATCAAGATCGTTCCCGCAGATGCGGATATGTCCTATGCGGCAGGGATGATGCGCCGCGCCACACTGTCCGCCGGTCTGTCACTGGGTGATCGCTACTGCCTCAGCTGCGCAGTGCGTCTTGCAGGAACAGCGGTGACCGCAGACAGGTCATGGGCACTGATCGCTGACAGGGTTCTTGTCAACGTCCAGTTGATCCGCTGATTGCCTACTTCAACCGTTCCCTGATACGCTTTGCCAGACCGTCCCTCACCTCGCGGTAAGCGTCCAGCATCTGCTCACGCGAGCCTTGCAGCACGGTCGGGTCGGCGGTAGGCCAGTATTCGACCTCGGCGGCAATCGTGCGCGTCAGTCCCAACGCCTTATGGTGGGCCTCAGGGGACAGAGTGATGATCAGGTCGAAGTTGAGCCCTTCCCACTCTTCCAGTTCGTCGATGGTGCGTGGTTTGTGCTTGCTTTCGTCGATGCCCATCTCGTCCATGACCGCGACCATGAACCCGTCGGCGTCACTTTTGCGCACCCCCGCCGACTGCACATACAGCGACCTGCCGAAGAAATGCTTGGCCAGCCCCTCCGCCATTGGCGAGCGCACGGCATTTTGCGCGCACATGAACAGCACGCTCTGGGGCCTGCGTCCGGAAGCCTCACCTGTCATGGGCGCTTCGCTGGACAAGCCGCCTCAGCCTTTCCAGTGCAAGGCGAAGATCAACGTGAACAGCCGCCGCGCCGTATCGTGATTGACGTCAAGCTTGCCGCTGAGCCTCTCCATCAGGATGTCCGCAGCTTCGTTGTGCAGCCCGCGCCGCCCCATGTCGATGGCTTCGATCTGCGCCGGTGAGGACGTGCGGATCGCCTCATAGTAGCTCTCGCAGATCATCTCGTAGTCCTTGATCACCCGTTTGAACGGTGTCAGCGACAGAAAATGCATGATGATCGGCTGGTCGCCCTCCGACCGGATATCGAGGCACAGCTTGCGCTCCATAAGGCTGATGCTCAGCTTGTAGGGGCCGTGGTCGCGCTCGGGGATGGCAAAGTGGTTGATCTCGATCAGGTCATAGATGGCAATTGCCCGCTCATGCTCCTGATCAGGCGTGCCACGACCAAGCGACGCCTCGTCCAGCGTGATCAGAACCAGTCGGTTTTGGCCCTTGTTCTGGCTCATGCCCAGTCGCAGCCCCCAGTCCTGCTCGTCAGAGATTGAGCCGCATGGTCACGCTTCGCGCATGCGCCTGCAAGCCTTCCGCTTCTCCTAGCGCAGCCGCAGCCGGAGCCAAAGCCCTGAGCGCGTCGGCGCTGCACTTGAGCAGCGTGGTGCGCTTCATGAAATCGAGCACGCCCAGCCCCGACGAAAACCGCGCCGACCGAGCTGTCGGCAAGACATGGTTCGGCCCGCCGACATAATCGCCCACCGCCTCAGGCGTATGGTGCCCCAGAAAAATCGACCCTGCATTGCGGATCGCGGCGGCCAGCGGCTCCGGGTCCATGGTGCAGATTTCGAGGTGCTCGGGTGCCAACCGGTCAACCAGCGGCACGGACGCCATAAGGTCATCGACCAGCACGACGGCACCAAAATCCGCCCAGCTCGCGGCGGCGATCTCGCGGCGCGGCAAGCTGGCAAGCTGCCCTTGAATCGCTTTCTCAACCTCGTGAGCCAAGTGTTGAGAATCCGTCAGTAAAATCGATTGCGCGGCGGCGTCATGCTCGGCTTGCGCCAGCAAATCCGCCGCCACCCAATCGGGGTTGGCGCTGGCGTCTGCAATCACCAGCACCTCGGACGGGCCTGCGATCATATCGATGCCGACGGTGCCGAACACGCGCCGCTTGGCAGCCGCTACATAGGCGTTGCCTGGCCCGACGATCTTGGCCACAGGCGCGATTGTCTCGGTGCCATAAGCCAGCGCCGCCACCGCCTGCGCCCCGCCGATGCGGTATATCTCGGTGACGCCGGCCAGATGCGCGGCGGCCAGCACCAGCGGGTTCATCACGCCATGCGGCGTCGGCGCGACCATGACGATGCGGGGGCAGCCCGCCACCTGTGCGGGCACGGCGTTCATCAGCACGGATGACGGATAACTCGCCGTGCCGCCCGGCACATAGAGCCCGACGGCTTCGATGGCCATCCAGCGCCAACCCATCTCGACACCAGCCGCATCGGTGAAGCGCTGATCCTCAGGGCGCTGGCGCTGGTGGAACGCCTCGATGCGTGCCTTGGCAAAGCGCAGCGCTGCAAGCGCCTTCGGATCACAGGCCGCCAACGCAGCCGCGATCTCGTCTTCCGACACGCGCAGGGTCTCAGGCGTCAGCGCCAGATGATCGAAGCGTTGCGTCAAGTCGATCAGCGCCGCATCGCCGCGCGCCCGCACATCAGCGATGATGGCCGCCACGACCGCGTCGACCTCCTCGGAGACCTCGCGTTTCATGGCGAGCAATGCGGCAAAGTCAGCCTCGAACGAGGCGTCGCGTGAGTGCAGGCGGATGGGCATGCGGGCTTTCTGCTCAGATATCGTGAGTGGGCTGATGAGCCGTTTCCCACATTCCGCCCAGGTCTTTCAACTGCGCTTCGATGCATTCGGCCTGCAATTTCAGCGCACCCCCACCAGAGAAGGTCAGCATAAGTTCACCCGCAGGCGCGTCAGCCTCAGCCCAGGTCATTGCCAGCAGGCTGAGCACGGTGTCCTTGGCCTTCGGGTCGATGCCCAGAACCTTCAGGCCCGTCACGCGCTCGAAGTGCATCGCGGTCAAACGGCGCCGGTTCTGGCCCTCGTCCGTGCCCTCCCAATCAAAGCGCCGCATCATCAGAACGAAGCGCTTTTCGGCGGGCAGCCAGGTGAGATCACCCACTTTCACCACCGCGTCCTGCACATGAGCCGACATCACGGTCAGGTCATCGGAATCGAGGGCGATCAGGCGAAGGGGGACTGGTTCGTTCATCAGCGGGATGTGGGCGGCGCGCTGAGCAGAGTCAATGGTTTGCGCACTTCCCGTACCTGAAGCGGCTTGTCCGCTTCTGTCTTGGACAGCACCCAACAACGTCATGCCCGGGCTTAACCCGGGTACCCACGTTTTCCTCCGATGGACAGAAACGTGGATGGCCGGGTCAAGCCCGGCCATGACGAAGACGCTGCGCTTGCCATGACGGTGCTGCTTGCCGGTTGGCGTTGCAGCGGCTAACCAGCACGCCACACCGATTGGACGAAACCCATGTCAAAAACCGACAAGCTCAAGGCACGCCGCCCGCGCGGCTTCGAAGATCGCGGCGCGGCTGATGTCGCCGCCACCGAGG
>JBOFFB010000064.1:0-6416 GCA_051648385.1 Allobosea sp. | reverse complement strand
TTTCCATCTTGGTCGCATAGGGACGCGCGGCTTCCGCAGCCATCTGCGCCTTGCGCAGCTTGGCAGCGGCGACCATCTGCATCGCCTTGGTGATCTTCTGCGTTGCCTTGACCGAGGCAATGCGAGTCCGAAGGTCCTTCAACGAGGGCATTTTGGCGGTGTCCCTGTCATCATTGCGGGATGCGCATGCGACGTAGCAGTTCGAAGTTCACGAGCGCGGCGAAGCAGGAGCGGCTTCGCTGCGCGCGCAGTGACGTCAGGCCATCGACTTAGACAGACCTTCGACAATGCCCTTCAGCGTCGCTGCGCTGGCATCGGAAAGGTCCTTGGAGTCGCGGATGGCGGTGAGAAGATCGGCATGCTTGCCACGCAGGAGCGAGAGCAACTGGTCCTCGAATGCGCGAACCTTGCTGACCGGCAGGTTGTCGAGATAGCCGTTGACGCCAGCGTAGATCACGCAGGCCTGTTCTTCCATCTTCAGCGGAGCGAACTGAGGCTGCTTCAGCAACTCGGTCAGGCGCGCGCCACGGTTGAGCAGGCGCTGGGTGACGGCATCGAGGTCGGAACCGAACTGGGCGAAGGCGGCCATTTCGCGATACTGGGCAAGCTCGCCCTTGATCTTGCCGGCGACCTTCTTGGTGGCCTTGGTCTGCGCGGCGGAACCGACGCGGCTGACCGACAGACCGACGTTCACGGCAGGGCGGATGCCCTGGTAGAACAGATCGGTTTCGAGGAAGATCTGGCCATCAGTGATCGAGATCACGTTGGTCGGGATGTAGGCAGACACGTCGTTGGCTTGGGTCTCGATGACCGGCAGGGCGGTCAGCGAGCCGTTGCCGGCGGCGTCGCCCATCTTGGCAGCGCGCTCAAGCAGGCGGGAGTGCAAATAGAACACGTCGCCCGGATAAGCTTCGCGACCCGGGGGACGGCGCAGCAAGAGCGACATCTGGCGGTACGCGACGGCCTGCTTGGACAGATCGTCATAGATGATGACGGCATGCATGCCGTTGTCGCGGAAGTACTCGCCCATGGCGCAGCCCGAGAAGGGCGCGAGGAACTGCATCGGGGCCGCGTCCGAGGCGGTCGCGGCGACGATGATCGTGTACTCAAGTGCGCCACGCTCTTCGAGCACCTTGACGAACTGGGCGACGGTGGAGCGCTTCTGACCGATCGCGACATAGACGCAATAGAGCTTCTGGCTCTCGTCCTTGCCTTCGTTGATGGCCTTCTGGTTCAGAATGGTGTCGAGCGCAACGGCGGTCTTGCCGGTCTGGCGGTCACCGATGATCAGCTCGCGCTGGCCACGACCGATCGGGATCAGCGCGTCGATGGATTTCAGGCCCGTCGCCATCGGCTCATGCACCGACTTGCGCGGGATGATGCCGGGGGCTTTCACGTCGACGCGGGAGCGCAGCTTGGCTTTCAGCGGGCCCTTGCCATCGATCGGGTTGCCAAGAGCGTCGACGACGCGGCCAAGCAGTTCCTTGCCGACCGGCACGTCGACGATGGCGCCGGTGCGCTTGACCGTCTGGCCTTCCTTGATCTCGCGGTCGGAGCCGAAGATGACGATGCCGACATTGTCGCTTTCGAGGTTGAGCGCCATGCCGCGCACACCTGATTCAAATTCGACCATCTCGCCTGCCTGGACCTTATCGAGGCCGTAGCAGCGGGCGATCCCATCACCGACGGACAGCACCTGACCGACCTCTGTTACCGAGGCTTCGGAGCCGAAGTTCTTGATCTGATCCTTGAGGATCGCGGTTATTTCTGCGGCGCGGAGTTCCATCAGCCGACCTCTTTCATCGCAAGGCGTATAGAGTTGAGTTTGGTTTTGAGCGAAGCATCGACCATTTTCGAGCCCATCTTCACGATGAGCCCACCAATGAGCGAGGGATCAATCCTGAGGTCGATCTCGACCTCCTTGCCAGCCGTCTCTTTCAGAGCGGCGGCGATATCATTGAGCTGGCCAGGCGATGGCTGCTCGGCGACCGTGACTTCGGCGCGAACGATGCCCTTGGCATCGGCCAGAAGCTGGCGGTAACCGGTGATCATGCCGGGCAGAGCGAACAAGCGACGCTTCTGGGCGACGAGGCCGATGAAATTGGCGGCCAGACCGTCGATCATGGCCGAATTCATCACTGCCTTGACCGCAGCGACCTGCTCGTCAGCGGTAAACACCGGGCTCTTGATCAGCCGTTGCAGCTCCGTGCTTCCGTCGATCAGCGCACCGAAACGATCAAGGCTGCTGCCGACACTGTCAGTCGCCTTCGTTTCCTGTGCCAGCTCGAACAGGGCAGAGGCATAACGCCCGCTCACGCCTGATACGATTGAACTGCCCTGAGCCACGTTGTGTTCTCTCTTGTCCACGAAATCCGCTCACGAACCCTGAAAAACCGGGTTGTGTCCGAACCGCGCAAGCTGCGCATGAATGGAGGCTTCGCAGGAACGATGCTCCTGTAAAGTGGGGGTGCCGTAGCATGCTGATCCAGGGTGCGCAACCAGAAGCGTCAGGCGAAAAGCCGCACTTGCTGTTTGGCGCTGTGGACGGATGCTTGACTGGTCGCGCGGGTCGCGATCAACCGACGTCGTGTTCACATGTCATCAGGCGGCTTGCTCGCAGGTTGCGCCAGCATTGGTGCCGCCATCTTCTCGCGAAACCTGCGCCACCGCATGCCGCAGCGCCTCCAGCCCGGCATCCGGCTTCATGCACTGGTTTGCCAGCGTCTGGCGGAAGGCACGCGCGCCGGGGCGGCCCATGAACAAACCTGTGAGGTGCCGGGTGATCGAATGCAGCCGCGTGCCGTTTGCCAACTCGGCGGCGACATAGGGCTCATAAGCCTCGATGGCAGCGAACATGTCGGGCACGGGTGCTGCGTCGGCGAACAGCGCCGGATCGACGCCAAGCAGGATTTCGGGATTCTGATAAGCCTCGCGGCCGATCATCACGCCGTCGAGATAGTCCAGATGTGGCAGCCAGTCGGTTGCCTCGCGAATGCCGCCGTTGATGGTGATCGGCAGGGCGGGGTTCGCAACTTTCAAGCGATAGACGCGGGCATAATCCAGCGGCGGAACCTCGCGGTTCTGTTTGGGCGACAGGCCCTGCAGCCAGGCCTTGCGCGCATGCACGATCAGCGCATCGGTGCCCGCAGCTTGCACGGCTGCCGTGATCGCATCGAGCGCCTGTTCCGTGTCCTGGTCATCGACGCCGAGACGGCACTTCACCGTGACGGGAACGCTGATGACGGCCTTCATCGCGGCAACGCATTCACCGACGATATCAGGCGTCTGCATCAGGCAGGCACCAAAAGCCCCACCCTGCACCCTGTCGGACGGGCAGCCACAATTGAGGTTGATCTCGTCATAGCCAAAGTCTGCCCCGATCCGGGCGGCAGCGGCGAGCTTGCCCGGATCGTTGCCGCCAAGCTGCAGCGCAACACGGCCCTCGGCGGGCTTGTTCCAGCCGATGAGGCGCGTCGCATCGCCATGGAGGACCGCATTGGCCGTCACCATCTCCGTGTAGAGAAGCGCATGACGCGTCAGGATGCGGTGGAAGGCCCGGCAATGCCGGTCCGTCCAGTCCATCATCGGGGCGACGGAAAAGCGCCAGGGTGAGGGCGTGTGCATGGTTGCTGATATCTCTGACAGCATAAGAAAGTCCAGATGCCGATATTGCTGTGTGTATCACGACATGATACATCTGTAATAATGGCTATCATCGTTTTCCGAGATCGGCGCTTGGAAGCTATTCTGGCGCGTCAAGTACCAAAGGGTTTTCCAGCTGACCTTGCTGCTGTGACGCGGCGCAAACTTGTGATGCTGGATGCGGCGCTCAGTCTCGACGACCTTCGCAGTCCTCCAGCAAATCGACTTGAAGCACTACGGGGTGATCGCGCAGGGCAACATTCAATACGGGTCAATGACCAGTTTCGAATTTGTTTTGTCTGGAGTTCTATAGGCCCTGACGGTGTCGAATTCGTCGACTACCATCGATGAAAGGAAGCGTGATGACTGTTCTCAAGCCAATCCATCCCGGAGAAGTGCTGCGTGAGGAGTTCCTGCGGCCCATGGCGCTGTCGGCAGGCACTGTCGCACGCGCGATCGGGGTGCCGCGCACACGCATCGAGCGGTTGGCTTCCGAGCAGGTTGACCTTTCGCCGGACAACGCGCTCAGGCTGGCGCGCTATTTCGGGACCAGTGCCGAGTTCTGGCTAAACCTGCACACGCGTTATGTCATCGAGACAACTGGTGATGCGATCAAGTCTGATCTGGATCAGATTGAGCCAGTCGATGCAGTTTGATCGTTTGGACGAGTAGCTCAAGCCGCCGCCCGGCCGAGCCCACCCGCCTGCTCGATGAAGGCGCGGATGTCGCCCAGGCCTTGCCCGGTCTTCATGTTGGTGAAGACAAAGGGGCGCTTGCCGCGCATCAGCTTCGCGTCGCGGTCCATTATAGAGAGATCTGCACCGACATGGGGTGCGAGATCGATCTTGTTGATCACCAGCAAGTCAGAGCGGGTGATGCCGGGGCCGCCCTTGCGCGGGATCTTCTCGCCAGCCGCGACATCGATCACATAGATGCACAGGTCGGCAAGCTCTGGCGAAAAGGTCGCAGCGAGATTATCACCGCCCGATTCGATCAGGATCAGGTCGAGGCCTGGGAATTTCGCGCGCATCTCGGCGACGGCGGCGAGGTTGATCGAGCAATCCTCGCGGATGGCAGTGTGTGGGCAGCCGCCGGTTTCCACGCCCATGATGCGCTCAACCGGCAGCGCGCCGGCCACGGTCAGCAGGCGCGCGTCTTCCTTGGTGTAGATGTCGTTGGTAATGGCGCACAAGTCGAACTCGTCGCGCATCGCCTTGCACAACAGCTCCATCAGCGCGGTCTTGCCGGAGCCCACCGGGCCGCCGATGCCGACGCGAAGGGGACCATTGGGGGAGTGGTTCATGAGCGGAACAGCCTCGAATACTGGGTTTCATGGCGTAAGGAAGCGATGTCGGAGCGGAAGGCGCAAGTGCCAAGATCATCGAGTGTTCTGGCTTCAGCCTCTTTCGCCAGCGCACTGATCGCGGGCATCAGCCCTGCCAGCACGCGCTGGCCATCGGTCTGGCCGACAATGCCGAGGCGAACGGCGGCGGAGACGAGATTGGCAGAAAAACCGAGCACGAAGGCCGGCAACAGGTCCGGCAGCGCGATGTCGTGTCCTGCCGCCGTGACCGCGACCGCGACGGGGTAGGGCACGTCACCCGGCCAGATGGCGCGGAACTGCTCCAGTGCCTCGCAAGGGTGCGCGGCGCGGCTCGCAAGCACAAAGGCGTTGCCTTGGGTCACGGTTTCCATGCGCCGCTCGGTCGAGGCCGCCATGGCGAGGCAGAGTTCGGCAATCGCCGACACGTCGGGCCATTGTTCCGCGCGTACCGCCCGCAAGCTTTCGCTGAGCAGAATGGCGTCGTTGCGGGCTGCACCAAGCTCGATCAGATCAGTCAGCCAACCTTGCAGACTTGGCGCATCGGTCAGGTCACCAGCTTCCTGTGCCCATTCCAGCCCGTGCGAATAGGCAAATGCTCCCACCGGGTAGCTCGGAGAAAACCATGTCATCAGCAGGAGTGGCGAGGCGTTCAAGGCCCGTCAATGATCGTGTTTGGCACGGGTCGCGTGGCCATGATCGTGGCCATGATGATGCTTGTGCTCATGGTCATGCGCCTTGCCGTGATCATGGTCGTGTTTATCGTTGGGCTTGTGATCATGATCGTGGCCATGGCTCGCGACCTTCAGCACATCGTGCGTGTGGTCATGGCCGTGGTCGTGGCCGCAATCAGGCCCGTGCACATGGCCCGGCTGTCCATGGGCCGGGTTGGCATGCGCCTCGTGGTCATCGTCATGCGCATGGTGATCATTTGCATGGTCATAGGCACCTCGCTCGGGCCTGAACGGCCGCGTCACCTTGGTGATCGAGCAACCCTGACCGCGGATCATTTCCGCCAGCACGTGATCATCCTCGATGTAGAGCGCATCAGAAGTGATCTCGGCGGGGGTATGCCGGTTGCCGATGTGCCAGGCGACGCGCATCAGGCGCAGCGGGTTCTCGGCCCGGATTTCGAGCAATGCCTCGGGTGCGGCATGGACGGCAATCAGGCTGCCGTCTTCCAGGCGGACAGCGTCACCTTCGTCAATCACGCTGGCTTTGTCGAGATCGAGCAGGAACTCGGTGCCCGCCACAGTCTTCAGCACGGCGCGGCGGCGCTGGCGGTCCTCATGGGCGAGCACAACGGTGCCGGTAACCTTGTCGGTCTTGACGGCGGCTTTGCGGACGATTGCGGTGGCGCGCTGCATGGGTCTGCTCCTGTCGGTCTTGGATGTGAACATGTAACAAGTTGCCACCAACTGACAAGTACGGCGCGAAGCGGCAAAGGTTAAGC
>JBOFFB010000063.1:0-2900 GCA_051648385.1 Allobosea sp. | reverse complement strand
GCCTCACCGACACGTTTGGCCTCGTGCTGTTGGAAGCCGCCGCCTGTGGGCTGCCGATTGCTGCCTTTCCTGTCCAGGGACCGAGCGACGTGATCGGCACCGAGCCGGTGGGTGTGCTGAGCGAAGACCTGCGCAGCGCGGCATTGCAGGCGCTCCACATCCCGCGCGAGACGTGCCGTGCCTTTGCGCTCAGGCACTCATGGGCAGCCGCGACCGATGCTTTCATTGCCGGATTGGTTCGTGCAGATGGCGCCAAAGGTGAACTCAAGACTGTGTGACAGTCACTCTGTTTCGGACCCGCTGCGCAGGCTTGCCGAAAGGCTGCGAAGCAGGCAAACTTCACTCATGTTGCTTCGCTTCGTCCTCATGATCTGCCTCGTGCTCCTTGCGGGCGGGATTGTTGCACCGTCTCCGGCGCAGGCGCAGTCGACCGCTGAGGAGGAGGCCAACCGCCGCGCCAATGTTCTGGAAAAGACTCCTGAATGGGCGGCAAAAGTCCAGTTCGGCAAGCGCAACACCCCTGCCGCAAGCCTGCAAGCCCGCGCTATCGGCTCCTATGCGCGCGGCTGCCTTGCTGGTGCCACCGCACTGCCGGTCGACGGCGACACGTGGCAGGTGATGCGGCTCAACCGCAACCGGATGTGGGGCCATCCTGACCTCATCGCCTATCTCGAAAGCTTCGCCAAAGCCGCGCCGCGCGTCGCCAACTGGCCGGGTATCCTTGTCGGCGACATCAGCCAGGCACGCGGCGGGCCGATGCTGACCGGCCATGCCTCGCACCAGATCGGGCTGGATGCCGATATCTGGCTGACGCCGATGCCGCGCAATCGTCTGGGGCGCGACCAGCGCGAGAACATGTCAGCCACCAACATGGTCCGCCCTGACTGGATGGACGTGAACACCGATGTCTGGACGGCCAACCACACCCGGCTTGTGCTGCATGCCGCCAGGGATCGCCGCGTGCACCGCATCTTCGTCAACCCCGCCATCAAGGTCGGCATGTGCCGTGATGCAGGCGCTGACCGGGCTGGCCTCAACAAGGTCAGGCCGATGTGGGGGCACAATTTCCACTTTCACATCCGCATGGCCTGCCCTGATGGCTCGGACACTTGCCAGGATCAGGATGCGCCGCCCGATGGCGATGGTTGCGGCAAGGAACTGAGCGACTGGCTCGCCACGCAGCAGAAGGCGATCTTCGCGCCGAAACGCCCGAGCACCGGCCCGGCACCAAAGCCAAAACCACCCATGTCAGTCGATGCGCTGCCCGCAGAATGCAGGCAGGTGCTGGTGGCCAGGTAGATCATCCCAGACGCTTCGGCAGTTCAAACCCGTGTCCCAGCCTGTCATCATCTTCGATGATGAACTCGCCGCGGCCCATCCAGTGCGCCTGCCCGCCGACCGTGACCGTCACGGCGTCGTGCGGCCCGAGAGAGGTGCGTGTCGCAACGCTGCCAGTAAAGATGCCGCCCGTGATCGAGCGGAAGCGGCGCGTCTCACCTATTGCAACGAGGCCGTTGGCGTGATCGAGCGCCATGCGCGCCGTAACACCTGAGCCAGTCGGCGAGCGGTCGATCTGGCGTTCGGCGAAGATGCAGAGATTGGCGCTTTCAACTGGCGGCGCTGCCCCATCCGTCAGGATGGTGCCATACAGAAAACCGAGATCAGGCTCGAACGGATGGCTGATGATCATACTGCTGCGGATTGCATCCGTCAGGGCGGCTGCGGCATCGACGAGACTTGGCAGAGGTGTTGCACCATAATCCAGCCCGAAAGCCGAGGCCGGAGCGATGGCATAGAACGCCCCACCATAGGCGATATCACAGGTCACGGAGCCAAAACCCGGCACCATGACCTCCACACCATCCCTCAACACGAAAGACGGCACACTCTCGAAGCTTGCACTGGTGACCACAGCGCCAGCAACCTTGGCGCGCACGTGGATCAGACCGCAGGGAGCCTCGAAGGCGAAGCAGGTTTCGGGTTCCAGCAACGGCACGCGGGCGGTCTCCACGGCCCATTTCGCCAATGCCAGAGTGGCGTGGCCGCACATGGTCGAGTAGCCTGCATGGTGGGTGAAAAGCACGCCAAAGGAAGCGCCCGGCCGCGATGATGCGACAGGAATGACGCCATACATGCCGGCATGGCCGCGCGGCTCCCACATCATGGCACGACGCAGGTGGTCGTGATGATCAAGCGCCTCGCGCCGCTTGTCGAGGATGGTCGTGCCGCGAAGGGTGGGGTATCCGCCGGTGACGATGCGGACAGGCTCGCCGCCCGTGTGCAGGTCATCGTAGGTCAGGCGTGCCATGAAATACCCCGCAGCTTGCGCAACGGGGTCATCTCATGAGCGCCTTGCGCTGTCTATCCGGTGGTCAGTGCACGATGGCATGTGCATGGCTTTGAAGGACAAAACCAAGCATGCGTTCGGGCTCGCTGGCATTGACCCTGTCATACTGGCTGAGCAACTCCTTCAGCCCGTAGTCACCGATCTGCGTCTTCATCTTGACCGAGAGCATGGCCTCGACGTAGCCACGCGCAAAGTCAGCAGCTTTCAGCACGATCATCAGGCCATCGGTGTTGCGCGCGTGAATGGCTCGCAGAACAGTGGCCTCGCGAATGCCTGTGCGTGAGGACAAGGCAAGCGCCACCTCCTCGAAGGCATCCATGCCATAGAGCGTCACGATCTGCTGGTCGCTGATCTCGCTGTCAGTGTCATGTGGCAGGGTCTTGACCACATGCACAGCCTCACCCACCGCTTCGGTGATGTCACGGGCGCTGGCGTCCGGTTCGGCATGAGCCAGCGTATTCACCACGACCAGGCGTGCAGCCGACAAAAGCTGCATCACCGCGGTTGCGGGCAGTTGCAGGCGCGCAGCAAGAGCCTGCGCCAGCACCTCGTT
>JBOFFB010000062.1:0-19882 GCA_051648385.1 Allobosea sp. | reverse complement strand
TGTTGCGGCAATGGGGCGGTGCCATCGAGTTTGCCTATGATGCTAGCCCGATCATCTCGGCCACCGACATTGCCGGGCTGCTGGTCAGCACCGGCTGGTATGGTGGCTTCAAGTCAATTCCGGTCGGCGGGCTGACCTATGCCCATCTGATCGCCACCGGCCAGCCACACACGCTGGCGGAGGCGTTCGGTCTCGACCGCTTCACCGGTCTCAGGTTTCTTCTGGAGGCTGGCACCGTTGCGCAACGCTGAAAGAACACCGCCATGCTGATGTTGACCTGCCCATGGTGCGGCAAGCGCCCGGAAGGCGAGTTCGTCAATCTGGGTGAGGCCATCCAGCCGCGCCCGGCTGACCCGTCGGCGCTGAGTGAGGCCGAATGGACCGCGTACATCAGCGACCGGCAGAATATCCGTGGCCGCCATGACGAGCGCTGGTGGCATGTGCGTGGCTGCAACACGATCTTCGTGGTGGCGCGCGACACGGTCACGCATCAGGTCTTTGACGCGGCACCCCAAGCGGGCGCGCCATGACCGCATCGCGTCTGGCGCAAGGTGGTGCGGTTGACCGCACCAAACCCGTGTCCTTCAGCTTCGATGGCCTGAAACTCACGGGCTTTGCTGGTGACACAGTGGCCTCGGCGTTGCTTGCCAACGACGTGATGCTGGTCGGGCGCAGCTTCAAGCTGCATCGGCCACGCGGGCTGTTCGGTGCTGGTCATGATGATCCCGGCAGCATGGTCGAGCGGGTTGGTCCGCGTCCAGCCACCAACCAGCTGGCAACGACCACGGCGCTTGAGGATGGCGGCGTCTATCGCAGTGTCAGCACCTGGCCGAATGCGCGCCGTGATTTTGGGGCTGTCGCGCAGCTGTTCTCGCGGCTTTTGCCGGCGGGGTTCTACTACAAGACCTTCATGTGGCCGACGTGGCACCTGTTCGAGCCGTTCATCCGTGGCGCGGCCGGGCTTGGCCGCGTGCCGGGCGCAGACGCGTGGCAACCCGTCAGCGAGAGCCGGTTCGGCACCTGCGATGTGCTGGTTGTTGGTGCGGGGCCCGCGGGCCTTGCTGCCGCGCTGGTGGCAGGGCGCTCAGGGGCCAGCGTGATCCTTGCCGATGACGGCAGCGCGCCCGGCGGGCGTCTCGGCAGCGATGGCGGCGATCCGCAAGGATGGGCTGGCAGCACTTGGCAGGAACTGGCCATTATGCCGAACGTGCGGCTTTTGCCTGGCTCCACGGCGTGGGGTTACCACGAGCACAATCTGATCACGGTGCTGGAGCGCCAACCGCGTGATGCATCCGGCCTTGATCTGCGCAACTGGAAGATCAGGGCAGCTCAGGTCATCGTGGCCGCCGGCGCGTTCGAGCGGCCCATCGCATTCGCCAACAATGACCGGCCCGGCGTGATGCTGGCCTCGGCAGTCCGGACATGGCTTCAGCGCTTTGGTGTCAGGGCCGGGCAGCGCGCCGTAGTCTTCACGAACAACATCTCGGCCTATGGCACGGCCATCGCGCTGGCGCGGGCTGGCGCTGTGGTCACAGTTGTCGATGCCCGACCAGAGCCAGAGACCGAGGCGGTCTCGGCGCTAGCGGCGGCAGGAATCGAGCTCAAGCCGGGTGGGCGCATCTGCAAGGCCTATGGCGCTGCCCGCGTCGAGGCGGCCGATATCATTGACAGCAGCGGCCACGTCAGCCGCCTGCCCTGTGATCTGGTGGCCCTGTCCGGTGGCTGGAACCCCGCTTTTCATCTGGCTTCCCAGACACGCGAGGCGCGTTCGGTCTGGCATGATGATCTGGCGACATTTGTGGCGGCTCACGGGCCTGCAAGTTTCCGCCTTGCCGGCGCGGCCCGGGCCGAGTTCGACCCGGCACAGTGTGCGGTTGATGGTGCACGCGCCGCAGCCGAGGCGCTGGGTGCGCTTGGCCGCAAAGCCCATGCGTTCAAGCCCCCAGAGTTGCACGAGCCATTCGTGACGCGGCGCGTCATGCCGCTCTGGTTCGTGCCCCCGCACGCCAAGGGCGAGAAGGTCTTTGTCGATCTGTCCGGCGATGTGACCACGGATGATGTCGGCCTTGCCCTGCGCGAAGGCTTCGATTCCATCGAACTCCTCAAGCGTTACACCACCGCTGGCATGGGCGTCGATCAGGGCAAGTCAGGCAATGTCAACGTCATCGGCATCGTTGGCGCGTTGACCGGAGCCACGACGCAGAGCGTCGGCACCACCACGTTCAGGCCGCCTTTCGTGCCTGTCGAGTTCGGTGCCATTGCCGGCCAGCGTAACGCCGCCCGGCTCTACCCATGGCGTCACACACCGCTGACTGACTGGCACATCGCCCATGGTGCCGTGATGTATGAGGCGGGCCTGCGCTGGCAACGACCGGGCTACTACCCGCTGCCCGGCGAAGATGGCGCGCTGGCGGCGACACGCGAAGCGCGGGCCGTGCGCGAGACCGTCGGCGTCTATGATGGCACCCCGCTCGGCAAGTTCCAGCTCAAGGGGCCGGATGTGCCGAAGCTCCTTGACCTGCTTTACATCAGCGATTTTGCCAAGCTTGCGCCGCGCCGTGGCAAATATGGCGTGATGCTGTCCGATGACGGGCTGATCATGGATGATGGCGTGGTCTTCCGCCTCGATGAACAGCGCTGGCTGCTGCATTCCTCGACGGGTGCCGCCGACCGCGTGCATCAGCACATCGAGCAGATCTTGCAGGTGCACCGGCCTGACTGGCGGGTGAGTGTCATTCCGCTGACCTCGCAATGGGCCAACGCTACCGTGTGCGGGCCGATGGCGCGGCAGGTGGTGGCAGCGTTGCAGCCCGATTTCGACATTTCGCGTGAGGCTTTGCCCTTCATGGGCATGGCAGAGGGCATGATTGGCGACATCCCGGTGCGCCTGTTCCGTGTCAGCTGGACCGGGGAGGCCAGCTTCGAGCTCAACACCCCGGCCCGGTATGCGGAGGCGCTGTGGGAGCGGATCATGGCCGCAGGTGCTGCGTTCGGCATCACGCCGGTGGGTTCCGAAGCCAACCACATCCTGCGCGTTGAAGCGGGCTATATCTCCACCGGCCATGAGGTCGACGGCACCTCCGATGCTTATGACCTTGGCCTCGGGCCACTGGTGTCACGCATGAAGCCTGATTTCATCGGCAAACGCTCGATGGACTTGCGCAGGCTTGCTGATCCGGATCGCTTCGAGCTTGTCGGCTTTCTGCCGGATGACCCCGCAGCCCGTGTGCCTGAAGGTGCGCCGCTGACCCCGCGCGGTGCAAAGGCTGATCAGGAGGGTTTCGTCTCGGCCTGCGTGATGAGCGTTGTGCATGACCGCGTCATTGCGCTGGGTTTGCTGAAACATGGCCGGGCACGTATGGGCGAAACCGTCCATGCCCGGGTTCGCGAGAGCGTCATTCCGATGAAAGTGGTGGCGCCGGTGTTCCATGATGCTAACCGCTCACGGGTGAAATCATGAGCCAGCGTTATGCATCCAATATCGTGCGTTTGCCGATGATTGCGCTTTTCGAGGCGCGCGGCACGGAAGCGGGCCTTTCTGCGGCGCTGTCCGCGTCTGGGCTGGAACTGCCGTCTGATGCACATCGTGTGGCAAGCCAGGCCATGGGCGCAACCGTGCTGCGCCTTGGTTCACGCCGCGTCCTGATCATGGCCGAGGCCAGCAGCGAAGTAGCGCTTGGCAAGGCCCTCGAAGTTGCTTTCGCC
Organism: Allobosea sp.; assembly: GCA_051648385.1. Lineage (GTDB taxonomy): Bacteria > Pseudomonadota > Alphaproteobacteria > Rhizobiales > Beijerinckiaceae > Allobosea. The sequence continues at coordinate 16,177 of JBOFFB010000062.1, read as the reverse complement.
ACGGTGCCTGATGCCGATATTGCGCTGGTATCCGACATGTTCACGGCCTTCGAGGTGAGCGGTGCAGGAGCTTTGGACATTCTGGCGCAGGGTGCGCCGCTGGACCTGTCGGACACCTCCTTCCCGGTCGGACATGGTGCTGGGACAGAGCTTTGGGCAACAACCGTTGTGCTCATCCGAAAGGACGGCCCGGAGCCGCATTTCCGAATCATCGTCGAGCGCTCATACGCAGGCTTCATCGAAGACTGGCTGAATGTCGCCTCTGGCGGCAAATCCACCCTGAAGCCGGGCGTGATGATATCCCCGCCGCCGCCGTGGAAGCCGGCTTGAAGGGCGCGTTTTCGGATCAGCTGGCGGGCGCAATCCTGCCCGCCACCCACGCCTCCAGTAGCGGGCAATAGGCGGCGATCTCGGGGGCCACGCGCGGATCAGCCGCCATCGCGCGCTGCGTCCGCGTCATGCGCGCGCCGGGCGTTGATGTGAGCGCAAGCGGCGTGGCCAGCGCATCAAGCCAGCATAGGCTCGCGACAAGGCCGCAATCAGCCATGCTCGACTTTGCGCCAAGCATGAACGGGCCAGCCTCATCCATCGCGCCTTCGATCAAGGCAAGAGCATCCGTGATCCGCTTGTCGGCTGAGGCTATGGCCCCAGGGTTTCGGCCAACTGGTGCCACCTGCCCGAACAGGCTGCGGATGGCCGCTTCGAGCCTGAGATCAACCCAGCGCGACAGCATCCGCATGCGGGCACGTTGCTTGATATTGATCGGGAAAAGCGCTGTGCCCTCGCCGCGATCTTCGAGATATTCGATGATGCTGTCGGTTTCGGTCAGCATCAGGTCGCCGTCGATCACGGCCGGGATCGTACCTGCAGGGTTGATCGCGTGGTATTCCGGCGTGCGATAGCTGCCACCGGGTGGCTCACGAAGCTCGATGTCGAGGCCCTTCAGCTTCAGCGCCAGCCTCAGCTTGAAGCTGTAGAGCGAGATCGGCAGCTGATAGATGTGCATGGGTTCCGCTCCGGTTCGACTCTGGCGCGTGTGCAGAATAGCCTGATCCCGCCAAAAAGGAGACTACTGCGCCATGCGACTTGAACTGATGACCTCCCCGGCTGTCACCGCCTATCTTTGCGAGAAGCCCGGCATCGTGATCCCGGTTGGCGCGACAGAGCAGCACGGGCCTGACGGGTTGATCGGCACCGATCATCTGTGCGCGGAGGTCATTGCGCGCCGCTTCGGCGAGGCGCATGGCGTGCTGGTCGCGCCGACGCTCGCCTACGGCATGTCGCAGTTCCATCTCGGCTTTGCCGGCACAATCACGCTCAGGCCCTCGACGTTGACCGCGATGGTGCACGACATCATCGCGTCGCTCAGCGCCACCGGCTTCACACGGGTTTATTTTCTCAACGGCCATGGCGGAAATCTGGCACCTGTTCGCTCAGCCATTCAGGAATTCTATGCGGGGCGCTCGCTGACCGGCAGCACGGTGCCGAGCCCGGTCCATTGCCGGCTCAAGAGCTGGTGGGAGTTGCCTTCGGCTGATGCGCTGCGCAAGACGCTCTATGGCGAGCAGGAAGGCTACCACGTCACGCCCTCCGAAGTGGCGATCACCATGGCATCGCACCCGGAGCATATCGGCTCGTTCGAGCGCCCCGCTCCAGCCCAGCCCGGCCACGATGTGCTGCTGCACGCCGGTGACAACTACTATGATGCCGCCGATTACAGGGCGCGCTATCCAGACGGGCGCGTGATCTCGCATTCGGCGCTGGCGACGCGCGAGGCGGGCGAGAAGTTGATCAGCCTTGCCGCCGATGATCTGGCGCGTGATTTTGCGATGTTCTGCGCCTCGACCTGAGCCTCAGTGGCCGCGATCGCTCGCCCCCATGTGCCGCTCAAGGCGTCGCACCAACCATGACACGGCGAGGATCAGCAGCAGATATTCCAGCACGAGCAGCGTGTAGATTTCGAGCGGACGATACTCAACCAGCGTCAGCTCGTTGGCCCTTCGTGTCAATTCCTGATAGCCGATGACCGAGATCAGCGACGACATCTTGAGCACATAGACGAACTGGTTGCCGAGCGCCGGCAGGATGCGACGGATCGCCTGTGGCAGCACAATGAAGCGCATCACCTGCCACGATGTCAGCCCGATGCTGCGCCCGGCCTCCCATTGGCCTTTCGGGATCGACTGGATCCCGGCCCGGAAGATTTCTGCCTCGAACGCCGAGTCGGACAGGGCCAGCGAGATCACACCTGCCGCAAATACGCCGAACTGGATGCCTGCAACCACTGGCAGGCCGTAGTAGACCCAGAGCAGCAGGACCAGCAGCGGGACTGAGCGAACGGTCTCGACATAGACACGGTTGAAGCCGCGCAGGACCTTCTGTTTGGAGAGCGCCGCAAACGCCACCACAATCCCGATCAGGACCGCAATGGCGATCGAGACCAGCGAAATGGCCAGCGTTGCCCAGATACCGGAGGTGAGGAACAACAGGTTGTTCTGGCCGCGCGCATCGAAGGGCGAGATGACGTGCCAGCCCCATGTGTAGGTCGAACTGGTGCAGCCGCTGACGGCCAGCGCCATCGCGGCAAGCGCAAGCAACCTTGCCGCGATGGGAGATGTGGTCATGATCTGGCAATCAGCTCGATGGCAGCCACTTGGCCTGCAGCATGTCAAAGAACCCTTCGCTCTTCTTCAGTGTCACCCAGGTGTTGATGTAATTCAGCCAAGTGGGATCATCCTGTGCCACAACGTAGGCAAATGGGCGCCTGTTGCGCATTTCTGCACCCTGCACATTCACGGCCAGCTGGTCAAAGCGCTTCACCAGCGTCGCGGCCTCGACATTGCTGGTGATGGTGACGTCGGCGCGGCCAGCCAACACCTCCTGAAATCCGGTCGCAGGTGTCTGCACGGCCTGGATGGTGGCTTTTGGAAAATGTGCCTTGGCCTGATCGTGGAAAACGGTACCCATGCTGACCGCGACCTTCACGCCAGCTTCGTTGATTGATTCCCAGGTCTTGAACTTGGCGGCGTTGGCTTTCAGTGACAGCGGAACCGTGCCGGCCTCGATGTACGGCGCGCTGAACGCCGCTGTGCGAGCCCGGCCCATGCTGACTGACGCACCCGAAAAAATATCATAGCGATTGGCGGCGATGCCTGCGACCAGCGTCGCCCACTCGGTCGGAACCCATTCGATCTTGGCACCCAGATCCTTGGCGAACTCGGTCATCGCCTCGATGTCGAAGCCGGTATACTCGTTCGAGCCAGGATTGCGGAACGACATCGGGTTGAAATCGCCGGTTGTGCCGATCCGGATCGTGCCGCGTTTCAGGATCTCTGCGAGGCGGCCACCGCCAGTTGCCGGGGTGCCCTGAGCCTTGGCGGCAGTGTTGGCCAGCGCCACTGCGGTGCCGGCAAGGAGAAGGGATTTGGCGAGGTCACGGCGCTGCATGGGAGGTCTCCTGAAAGACATTTGAGGATCGGGGCGTTAAGGGTGAGGCTGGTATCAACTGGTAAAGTCAAAGCTGGCAACCATAGTTCTGCGTCGGCTTCGCTGTGTCAATTCAGGCAAGCTCAACGGCGTTCGGCCTGGACCGACAGAAAGCGCAGGCGCGGCGACAACACCTTCTGGATGCCGTAGCGCAATTCCGCGTCGAGGCAGAGCGAGTCCCCCTCGCCCAACAGCACCTCCTGCTGGCCATAGCGGTAGATTGCCTCGCCTTCGAGGACATAGATGAAGACACAGCCGTGCCCCGTATACGTCGGCGGCGATGTCCCTTCGTTGCGTGCGATGGTGACCAGAAGGCTTTCGAATTGCAGATCGAGCCTGCGGTGAAATCCCAGCATGACAAAGTCGTGGACATGCTGGCCCATCAGACGCGTCGACTTCAGCCCCTGCCCTTTCTTCACATGCGTGAAGTCGGCCACCGCCGAACCTGTGTCGCGGAACAGGCTGACCATCGGCACCTCGAGCACCGCTGCGAGCAATTCCAGAATACTGAGCGATGGCGATACCTGGCCGCTCTCCACCCGGGAAATCATGGCCGGCGACACGCCCGCGCGCTGGCCGAGGTCGCGCGCGGTCATGCGCTTGAGGTCGCGCAGCTCCCTGATCGTCCGGCCAACCGCAGCGTTGATGTTCAGGCCGGCGCGCGGAGACGTTTCGTCGGATTTGCGAGTATCGTTTGCTTCCATGGGGCAACCTTGTTCTCGCACGGTCGGCCGACCTTTGCGCGGCAGCCGCATTGTTTGCCAAGTGCGCGCTCATCGGCGCAATCTCGGAACGCCAAGCCCGATGTCCAGTGCCGGACTGTCGAACAATTCACGCACTGCGGGGTATGCCGCCAGAATGTCAGGTGCGCCCGGCACTTCATCGATCTTGATGACGCCGTCTTCCCAAACGGAAACGCCGTCGACGCGGATCGTTGGATCAATCACGTTCCAGCAGATCTCACCTGGAGCGTAGGCCCCGCAGGTGTGAAAATGCAACAGGCGCGGATTGCCAAAAGCTGACCCGCTCCAGCGTTCATAATTGGCTCCGGCAGGTTCCGAAAAGGCGCAGCCTGGGTGAATCCCGGCGTGCCACGAGTGGACAAAGCCTGCATCGATGTCGAACAGGTCGGCCACATGCCGGTAATGCTCCTCGGCTCTCGCGACCTCTTCGGGGGGACCTTCCCAGCGCTGGATACGGCCTTCCGACATGTGCGCGAATAGAGTTGAGCCGAGCGGAATTCCATAGGGCTGGTAGTATTTCGAGCCGGTACCCACGAGCAGATGTGCGACCGCAACCTTTCCGCTGAAAGAGGCTGCATCAATCGGCGCGAACACCGACACGGGAAAGCGCTTGATGCCGACATCGGGTGGCTCAGCATTGTCGGCCATGACCTTGCCGCGAAAATCGGTTCCCAGCGGGCACGTCACATGAATGTCGCCAGCCCGCGCAAAAACTTGGTTGAATGCAGCCTTGAGCGCCACGAACGCCGCATGCGGCGCGGCCCCGAACTGTGAGGCCATGGCGGGCTGATCAAGCACGTAGCTCACGATCGGCCTGGTGCCCGCCGGCATCTGTCGAAAGCGCAGCTGGTCGCCAAGACGGGCCAGAAACAGTGTGTGGTCTGCCCGCGCCATGTCCGCCGCAAGCTCGTCTGACAGCGTGTCAGCCCGTTGATCAAATGGCACCTCGCGCAGCCGGACATTGAGCCCAAGCGCCTTGCCCGCCTCTGCAATCGCACCTGCGAGGCCGTGCCCGAAATAGCCGAGACCGGGGTCTTCGTGAAGAATGAGAAGGCTCTCGCCGGGCTTCGCTTCAGCGCAGCCGAGCAGCAGGTTGTGCGCGCCGTGTTGAAGTGCATCGCTGCTTGCCAACATCGGCTCCTGCACCCCGTTTAAGGATTTGACGGCCTGAGGCTACACATGCAACATTTTACTGTCGATCAAATTCTACATGCTGGCGCAATTATGGACGTGCCTGCCTGTGTTGTGAGCAGCAAGGCTCGGGCGACCTTGATTGAGGCGAAAAACCCGGAGAAAACGCATGCATCTGAGAGATTGCTGGTATGTTGCGGGCTGGACGCATGAGATCACGCAACAGCTGAAGCCCGTCCGCATCCTTGGCGAAGACATCGTGATGTACCGCACGGCAGCGGGCGAGATCGCGGCGCTCGAAGACGCCTGCCCGCACCGCAAGCTGCCGCTCTCAAAAGGAACGCTCAAGGAAGACCGCATTATCTGCGGCTATCACGGGCTGACCTTTGACCAGCGCGGTGCCTGCGTGGCGGCACCCACCCAAGGGCGGATCCCGACCGGCGCTGCGGTCAGGCGCTACCCGGTCAAGGATCGCTACGGTTTCGCCTGGATATGGATGGGTGCAGCCGAGCAGGCGGATGAAAGCCTGATCATCGACATCCCCGACTACGACAATCCGGCCTGGGGGCGCACCAAGGGCGGCGACATGACCATCGCCTGCAATTATCTCTACATCGTCGACAACCTGCTCGATCCGTCACATGTGGCCTGGGTGCACCTCAGCTCTTTTGCCGGGGCTAAAACCGATGACACCCCGCTTTTGATCGATGTGAACGCAGATGGCGTGGTCGTCTGGCGCTGGATGATGGATACCGAAGCGCCGCCTTACTATGCCAAGTTGCTGAAGTTCAGCGGCAATGTCGACCGCAAACAGCACTATGAATGCGTCTTGCCGTCCACTGGCATCAACAAGTCGATCTTTTCGCCGGCTGGACATGGCGGGCCGGACAAGCCCTTCCATGACAAGACCTATGTCAACATCTCGTACAACTTCATGACGCCGATCGATGAAGACAACAGTCACTATTTCTGGTTCCAGCACCGCAACACCGACCCCAATGACGAGGCTATCTCGGAGAAGATGAACGCAGGGGCCAGAACGGCCTTCATCGAGGATCGCGATGTGCTGATGGCCGTGCATCAGGGCATGGCCAACAAGAAGACGCCCCATCTCGATCTGGCGCTTGATGCCGGTGCCCTGCGCTTTCGCAAGCTGTTGAAAACCCGGATCGCGGCTCAAGCAACGTCCGAAAGGGCAGCCTGACGTGGCAACAGATGGCGCATCGTGGCGGCAATATCGGGTCATCAAACGCAAGGTCGAAAGCGAAACGGTGACGTCGATCCATCTCGCTGCCGATGACGGCAGCGCGCTGACGCCGTTCAAGGCCGGCCAGTTCCTGACGTTCCGGTTGCGCGGGTCCGATGGTCGCCATCTGGCGCGCAATTACAGCATTTCATCTGATCCGGGTGATCCCTCGTCCTACAGGATCAGCGTCAAGCGTGAGCCGTCCCCCGCCGGCAGGCCTGACCTGCCACCGGGGTTTGGTTCGACCTTCATGCATGTTGGCGCCGAAATGGGCGCAATCCTCGAAGGCTCGGCGCCCAAAGGCCAGTTTCAGCTCGATCAGACATCCGCCCGGCCGGTGCTGCTGCTGGCCGGCGGTATCGGCATCACGCCACTGCTGGCGATGGCGCACGCTCTGGCGGGCTCGTTGCGCCCGGTATGGCTCATCCACGCCTGCGAGAATGGTCAGGTTCAGCCCTTTGCCACGGAAATTGCGGAACTGGCTGCGCGTCATCACAACCTGAAAGCGCTGACATGCCTGCGGGAGCCAAGCGCTACGGACCGGGCACTGGCGCATCATCAGTTCGAGGGGCTTGTCACGGTAGATGTGCTCCGCGCTGTTCTGCCGATCGGGAACTATGACGCTTATCTCTGTGGACCGACCGGTTTCATGCAGGCGATGTTTGGCCTGTTGCTCGATCTCGGGGTCAGGGAGGAGCAGATCCGTCATGAATTCTTCGGTCCTGCCACAGTCCTGAGGGCCAGTGCCGCGCCGTTGCCTGTTGCCGTGTTTGAAACAATCGCCCCGCCGCCTCATCCCTCCGGCATCAACGTGACGTTCTCGCGCTCGGGGCTGTCTGCCGCTTGGAATGGCGATTTTCGCACCTTGCTTGATTTCGCCGAAGCACAGGGACTTTCCCCCGCTTTTTCGTGCCGGAATGGTATCTGCAGCACCTGTCTGTGCGAGGTTGATGGTGAGGTCACGTATATCGATGAGCCGCTGGAAGAACCTGGACCCGGACTGGCGCTGATCTGCTGCAGCGTGCCAAAGTCGGCACTTGTCGTGAACATCTAGGAACGGGGCGGAGGCGGGGCATGAGCGAACAGATGACGCTGACCGCCTCCTCCTCCCGGATGCGCCGCAAGGCGAAAGCCCGCCGCGCCATGCTCGTCGATGTCGCCTCGTTTGTGCTGTTCATCGGCGCGCTTGGCTGGCTGATCCTGCGCGGGGCGCAGGGCATGGGATACAACTGGCAGTGGTTCCGCGTGCCGCGCTATCTCTGGCGCACCATCGACGGCCAGCTGATCTGGGGCCCGTTGATGAAGGGCCTGTTCGTGACCTTGCAGATCTCGGGCATTGCGCTGCTTCTGGCGCTTGTCATCGGCCTCGTCACCGCTTTGCTCAGGCTTTCGCCAAGCCTCATCGGGCGGGGCATCGCAAGGGTCTATCTCGAGATCATCCGCAACACGCCGCTTCTGGTGCAGGTGCTGGTGTTCTACTTCATCATCGCGCAAATCCTCGGCATTTCGCGCTTCTGGGCGGGTGTTCTGTGCCTTGCGATCTATGAAGGCGCCTTCGCCGCCGAAATCATCCGGGGTGGCATCATCGCGGTCCGGCGCGGGCAATGGGAGGCGGCGCGTGCGCTTGGCCTCAAGCCCTTCGATGTCTACCGCGATGTGGTCTTGCCGCAGGCAGTGCCACTGATGCTGCCCCCGCTGGCCGGCGTTCTGGTCAACTTGGTAAAGCATTCGGCAATCGTCAGCGTCATCGCCGTCTTCGACCTCACCACCGAAGGCCGTACGATTGTCGCCGACACCTTCATGGCTTTTGAAATCTGGCTGACGGTCGCGGGGCTTTACCTCGTGATCACCTTGTCTTTGTCGCTTCTGGTGCTGGGCCTGGAGCGGCGGTTCGGACGATCCCGGCATGCTTAGAGCATTGCGCACAAATGTGGATACCGGTTTTGTGAGCACGCAATGCTCTATTCTACAATCATCGATCATCTTTCCGCATTGAAATGGGTTCGATCTCAGTGCGGGATGATCTGATGGCGCGAGCCTTGCTTTGAAAATCGATGAAACCGACAAACAGGGGAGATTGACATGACCATGTTCAAGACCACGCGCAGATTGCTGACGCGCAGCGTTGTTGCAGCGGCCATCATGGCGGGGTGCGCCGCCGTGCCCGCTGCGGCTCAAAGCGCTGCGCCCGCCAACCTCGTCGACACGATCAAGCGCCGCGGCAAGCTGATCGTCGGCATGGCGAGCTTCGTGCCGTGGGCCATGCGCGACACCAAGAATGATTGGATCGGCTTCGAGATCGATGTTGCCAAGAAGCTGGCTGCCGACCTTGAAGTTGAGCTGGAACTGGTCCCGACCGCATGGGACGGCATTGTCCCGGCGCTTCTTGCCAGCCGGTTTGACACCATCATCGGCGGCTTGAGCATCACCACGCCACGCGCGCTGCAGGTCAACTTCACGGTGCCTTACTCGCAGTCTGGCACGGGTGTTGCCGCCAGCAAGCAGCTTGCCGCCAATCTGAAATGGCCAGATGACTACAACGCCACCAATGTCACCTTCGCGTGTCGTCGCGGAACAGTGTCTTGCAAATGGATCGAGACAACCTTTCCGAAAGCCACGCTGCGCCAGTTCGATGACACTGCGGTTGTCTACCAGGAGGTCGTCAACGGCAACGCCCATGCCGCTATCACCAGTGAACCCGCGCCGACTTTCGCCGTCATCCAGAATGCCGAGCGGCTGTTCAAGCCCACCGACAATTTCCTGACCACAAGTGTCGAAGGCTTTGCCATCCGCAAGGGGGATGCCGATGCGATGGCCTTCTTCAATGCCTGGATCACGGCAAACCGCGAGAGCGGCTGGTTGCAGGAGCGCCGCAATTACTGGTTCAAGAGCCGCGCCTGGGCGGAGCAGGTCAAGCAGTAGCGCATAACGGCGTCTGCCGCATGTCGATGGATGAGCCGCAGCGCCTGCCGCCACAACGCCGCAAGGGCCTCAGCTTCAGCTGGCTCGATGCGCTGCTGCTGGCGTGCCTTGCTGCGGCAGTGGGCTACTTCGTCTGGCGAACCCAGACTGTGCTCTACTACAAGTGGGACTGGAGCACGGTCTGGCCGTGGATTATGCAGGTAGACCCCAAGACCGGGGGCTGGGTGCCCAACGCCATCCTGCTCGGCCTTGCCACCACCTTGCGCCTCGCCATCTGGGGCATCCTGCTGGCGGCCATCATCGGAGCCGTGATGGGCTGGGCGCGGACCAGCAAGCGGCTTTTGCCGCGGCTGATCAGCACGAGTTACGTCATGCTGATCCGCAATATCCCGCCCATCGTCTTTGTCTTCGTCTTTGTGTTCTTCATCACCAGCCAGATCCTGCCGTCCCTCGGCATCGCGGACCGCGCGGCGCGCTTGTCACCCCAGTTGCAATGGTGGTTGTCGCTCCTGTTCGGACCGATCAACCGCATCGAGAACTTCATCGTCGGCCTGATCTGCCTCAGCGTCTTCACCGGAGCTTACGTCACCGAGATCGTGCGCGCCGGCATCGAGTCGGTGCCGCGCTCGCAGATCGAGGCCGGCAACAGTCTCGGACTGTCGCGTTTTGACGTGCTGCGCGACGTGGTGTTCCCGCAGGCGCTGCGCAATGTCATCCCGCCCATGTCGAACCAGTTCATCCAGATGATCAAGGACTCGTCGCTGGTGTCGCTGGTCTCGGTGCAGGAACTGACGTTCGTGGCGCAGGATATCCAGATTTCGACACAACGTGTGTTCGAAGTCCTGCTCTTTGTCGGCGCGATCTATTTCGTGATCTGCTGGAGCTTGTCGCTGATCTTCGGACGGCTGGAGCGCGATGCCACGCGCGTGAGGGGCTGAGATGGCGGCCCCTTCAGTTGCCGCCAGCATCGATCTTGACGGTCCCGGCAAGCGCATCGGTTACCTGGCGCTGTCATGGTCTGACAATGCCCATGCCTATGGCGTGATCCCTGTGCCCATCGCCGTGATCCGTGGCGGCGACGGGCCGACGGCGCTGGTGACTGCGGGCGTGCATGGCGACGAGTATGAGGGCCTGGTGATCGCGCGAAAGCTGATTGCCAGGCTTGATCCGGCTGATGTTCCGGGCCGCCTCATCATCATGCCGGGTGTGAACTGGCCTGCCGTTCAAGGCCGGACACGAACCTCGCCGATTGACCAACAGAACATGAACCGCGCCTTTCCGGGTGACGCGACATCTGGGCCTACCGCGATGATCGCGGATTTCATCGAGCGCATTGTCCTGACGCAGACCCAGATTGCGATTGATCTGCATTCCGGCGGCACAAAATCAGTCTACACCCCGTGCGGCTATGTCTATGGCATGGGCGAAAGGTCCTTCCGGGCCAGCAAGCTCGCCGCAGCCCATGCGTTCGGCGCGCCCGTGACCGCCGTGGTCATGGCCACCTCGTCTGGCGGATCATTGTCGTCAGCCTGCGAGCGCCATGGCGTCGTCATGGTCGCCACCGAGCTTGGCGGCGGCGCGATGTTCGATCAGGACGCATTCCGCATCGGTTGGGATGGCACGCTCAACCTGCTCAAGCATGCTGGTGTATTGACAGGGCCGAGCCTCGAGAAGCGCACGGTGCTGCACCATACGGCCTCTTCCGATGCCTTCGTGATGGCACCCATCGACGGGCTTTTCGAGGCGTCGGCCCGCCTTGATCAGGCTGTGGCGACCGGTGAATTGGCGGGGCATGTCTGGCCGATGGATGATCTGTCCCGCGCGCCGGTGGCTGTCCATTTCGGCGCTTCGGGCAAGGTCCTGTGCCAGCGCACCATGCCAATGGTGCGGCGCGGCGACTATCTCTGCCATACCGGCCACCTCATCTCCGACGCGGAATTTCTGGGCACATGAGCACCAAGAACCAGCCAATGATCACGCTTCGTGGCGTCAACAAGTGGTTCGGCGCGTTCCACGTGCTGAAGGACATCGATCTTGAAGTCCGCCTCGGCCAGCGTGTCGTTGTCTGCGGCCCGTCGGGGTCCGGCAAGTCCACCCTGATCCGCTGCGTCAACCGGCTCGAGGAGCATGACGAGGGCGAGATCATCGTCGATGGCATCACGCTCGATGAGGACATGCGCAATGTCACCGCCATCCGCCGGGAGGTCGGCATGGTTTTCCAGCAGTTCAACCTGTTTCCGCACCTCAGCGTGCTTGACAACTGCGTGCTGGCACAGCGCCGGGCGCGTGGCACGCCGAAGGCTGAGGCCCGTGAGCGGGCCATGCACTATCTCGAGCGCGTCCGCATTCCGGAACAGGCCACCAAATACCCGGCCCAGCTTTCCGGTGGCCAGCAGCAGCGCGTCGCCATTGCCCGCTCGCTCTGCATGGAACCCAAGGTGATGCTGTTCGACGAGCCGACCTCGGCTCTTGATCCGGAGATGATCAAGGAGGTGCTCGATGTGATGATCGATCTGGCGCAGTCTGGCATGACCATGATCTGCGTCACCCACGAAATGGGCTTTGCCCGCAAGGTGGCCGATCAGATGGTTTTCATGGACCATGGCCGCATCGTGGAAACAGCCCCGCCGGAGCGCTTCTTCGCCAACCCTCAATCAGAACGCACGCAGCTCTTCCTGAGCCAGATCCTGTCGCACTGACATCTCACGGCGAAAGCTGATCCAGAATCCTGCGCGCCGTGCCGTGCAGGATCATCGCTTTGTCTTCATCGCTGATGTTGGCGGCCTTGACCGTGTCGCGCACCTGATGCGGCGTGAAAATCGGGTAATCGGTGCCCATCATGATCCGGTCCGCGCCGAAGACGTGCACGGCCAACTCAAGCGCGCGCGGACCGAGCGAAGCACAATCATAGACCATGCTGCGCAGGCTCTGGCGCGGGAAAGCCTCATGGGGTGGCCGCGACAAGGCCACAGCTTCGAGCCTTTCGAGGATGAAGGGCAGCGTCCCACCCAGATTGACGAGCTGGAAGGTGATCCGCGGATAGGCCTCGGCAAGGCCGCCCGACAGCACCGTCATGGCCATCTGCGACAGCGACGCTTGCAGGTTCAGCACCGAAGCACGGTAGACCGGCATGTCCCCATACGGCTCCGGCGGGCTCTCCCCCGGCATCAAGCCAGGGTGGATCATCAGCAGGCTACCCGCCGTGTTTGCCGCCTCGAAGACAGGTGTGAGCGCTCTGACAGCCTCGATCGAGAGAAAATAGTTGCCCGGCAGGATCGCACCGGCGAGCCCGAGATCGCGGCGCAGGCGGCTCATTTCAGTGGCTGCCTTGGCCGCGTCCGCCAGCGGCAAGCCACCCAACCCTGCAAAGCGGCCTTTTGAAGTGCGGGTGATCTCCGCCAGATGATCGTTGTAGGACATGATCGCCTTGCCGACCTCCGCCACCGGCATGACATCGACACCCAGCGCGCCGGGAAAAGTCAGGAGCTGTGTCGCGATCTGATGGGCGTCCATGTAGGCCAACCTGGCGCCAAGGTCGGTGTAGCCATCGGACATCACGGTGGAGGCCGTCATCGCATTCAGAACGAGACGCCCGTCGACATTGCGCGAAACGTTTGGGCGCCCTCCCCTCTCAAGAAGGTTGTCCACCAGACCACCGTAGTAGTGAGAGTGCATGTCGATTGCGATTGCGGTTGTGGTCATGAGATGTGGATCACTTTCGGCCACGGCTGCGGCGGTTTGACGGTACTGTTTCGGGGGCTTCAGACACCGGTTACAGATTGGCGGGGACTGCCCGCTCGTGCAAGGTCGCTGGAGTGTTGGCCGCGGCCAACTTGTCTTGTGGTGGATGCTGGTGGACATGGTTAACGGTCGTTAACCTTAAATTGCTTGTCGCGCGTCGGGAATCGTGGTGACTGGATACGGCATATGGCGCGCTCGCGTCTTTAAACCGTATCTGATGAGGATTTCGTGGCAACAGTTTCGCCCCGTACCGTAGCGATGCATTCGGATGAGCGCATTCTTGGGCACGCACGCTTGCTGTCGCAGCAAATGCAGGGCCTGAGCAACCGCCTTTTTCCACCTGATAGCCGAAAGCTGCTCCGGGCGTTCTCATCGGGAGAGGCAGCTCGGCTGATGGGCGTATCTGATGGGTATCTCCGGCAGCTGTCGATTGATGGAATAGGCCCCTCCCCCGAAACATCCAGCAGTGGCCGACGCTCTTATAGCCTCGGTCAGATCAACGAATTGAGACGGCATATTGCGTCAGCCAAACCACGTGATGCGGTCACGATCCATCCGTTCCGGCGGACTGGCGAACGTCTCCAGACAATTGCCTGCACCAACTTCAAAGGTGGTTCGGCCAAAACCACAACGACGATCTATCTTGCGCAATATCTGGCGTTGCGGGGCTACCGGGTTCTCGCGATCGATCTTGATCCTCAAGCGTCCCTCACCTCGTTGCTTGGCTTGCAGCCAGAGTTCGAGGTCGGTGAGAACCAGACTGTCTACGGGGCGATCCGGTATGACGAGGCTCGCAAGCCGATGCGGGATTGTATTCGAACGACCTATTTCCACGGCCTCGATCTGGTCCCCGGAAATCTGGAACTGATGGAGTTCGAGCACGAAACGCCTCAGGCACTGATTGCCGGCCGCCGGGAAAGCGGCGGGCTTTTTTTCGAGCGGCTTGGCCGCGCGATTGCCGAAGTCGAAGCGGACTATGACGTGGTCCTGATCGATTGTCCTCCTCAACTTGGTTATCTGACGCTCGGGGCGGTTTGCGCCGCCACATCTTTGTTGGTGACGATCCATCCACAGATGGTGGACGTGGCCTCGATGGGGCAGTTTCTTCTGATGGCTGCGGATCTGATGTCGGTAGTGCGCAAGGCAGGCGGCAATCTGGATCACGATTTTGTCCGCTATGTCGTGACCCGCCATGAGCCTCATGATGGCCCGCAATCACAGGTGGTGGCCTTGCTGCGTGGGCTGTTTGGCGATGACGTGCTTGCGGCCACAGTCTGGAAGTCGACGGCCATTGCCGATGCCGGGCTCACCAAGCAGACTCTTTATGAACTTGAGCGCGGTGCGGTTGGTCGCGCGACGTATGATCGGGCGATCGAATCTCTGGATGCGGTGAATGGCGAAATTCTTGCGCTCTTGCATCGGATTTGGGGGAGGGCGACATGAGTCGCCGCAGTGTGATCAGCAGCCTCATTGCCGAACAGTTGGCCGCGGCCAACTCTCCGCCACCTGACAACACAGAAGCCCATCCCGCGCGTGTTGCTGCCGGTCCTGTGCGGACCATGGGCCTGACGCTCGACAAGCTCGAACTGGAACGTAAATCCCTGGAAGAGGCAGTCGCGAGCGGCGGTGCTGTCATTGAGCTTGATGTTGACCTGATAGATGTGTCCTTTGCCGCTGATCGTTTGGGTGACGACAACAGTGCGGGTCATGCCGAGCTGACGCAATCGATTGCCAGCAACGGGCAGGAAGTGCCCATTCTGGTGCGGCCGCTACCCCATCAGCCTGGTCGTTACCAAGTAGCCTATGGTCATAGGCGTTTGAGGGCCTGCCGGGCGTTGGGGCGAAAGGTCCGGGCAATGGTCCGCCCGCTGACGGACATGGAACTTGTGATTGCTCAGGGTCTCGAGAATGCGGCACGGGTCGATCTGAGTTTCATCGAAAAGGCTAGTTTTGCTCGCGGCCTTGAGGATAGGGGTTTCGAGCGATCGACGGTCATGGCGGCACTCGGCACGGACAAGACAGAGCTTTCGAAGCTGCTAAGCACCGCACGGGCATTGCCTCAGGCGCTAATCGCGGCAGTCGGACCGGCACCAAAAGCCGGGCGCCGTCGCTGGATGGAGCTTGCGGACCGATTGGCCTCGCCACTGGCCTTTCAGAGAGTAGTGGCAGTTCTGGGCACCGAAGAGTTTGCCCGGTTGCCGAGTGATGCCCGGTTCGTCCAGGTGTTGACGATCGCTGCCCGCTCCGAAACGGAAGCTGCCATGACTGCGCCGGTACGTGGAGAGATCAAGACTACGGGCGGACTGGTTCTGGCAAAAATCAAGGAAACGCCCGGCCAGCTCAGTTTGCACATAGATCGCAATGGACATGCCGGATTTGCGGACTTTCTGCTGCGCGAACTGCCAGGGATCTACAGCCACTTTCTGGCTGAAGATAAGCCACCTGCAAATCGCAGGTCATGATCAACCTATCGAGAAGGAGCATCGCGACAAAAGGAAAAAGGCCCCCAGACGTTTCTGCCCGGAAGCCCTTCTCTGTGTTTTGCAGCTAGAGAATCTCACTTTCGCGAATCGCTGTCAAGGCTAAGCCCGCTTCAGCGGACACATTCCTTTTGCCTGATGAGGCGAGAGCATGGAAACGTATATCTCAACGACACCCTTTGGGCGGCGGCCGGCGAAGCTTGGCCAGATCGCAGCGCAGCTGCAGGTCAGGCGCGCGGTCGCAGATGCCGGCAAGCCCGGATCGAATATCCCCGCAGCGGTCAACAAATGGCATGTGTTCCGCACGCTGACGGAGATCCGCGAGCGCCTCGGTGTCTCTGACCGGAGCCTGAGCGTGCTCAACGCCTTGCTGTCGTTCCACCCCGAGACGGCGCTGTCACTGCCGAAGCCGCGCGCTGTGCCGATCG
>JBOFFB010000061.1:0-6058 GCA_051648385.1 Allobosea sp. | reverse complement strand
TGAAATCGCTTGAGGCCTTGTTCGGTCGGCTCGACCGGTGGTGGTGCGGCTACCAGGGGCCGCCGCCACGTGATCTTTGCGACGCCCTGGCGATCGCTGCCCGCCGGTTCCCCCGCGACCCTTTGATTCAGACAGCCCGCGCCGAAGCTGACCTCTTGTGGCGTGATCGTGCCGGCCAGCGCAGACACGACGCTTAAGGGTCGCAGCCAGGCACGTTGAGGTAGTGCATCAGCAGACTCGGCATGATGCCGAAAATGAGCGCACCGATCAGCAATTCTGGTTTGGTGAAATTCGAGATGACGAAGACGATCACACCAACCGTGGCCAGCGCCACTGCAACCATATGGGCGAGCACGTTCGCTGGTTGAAGTACTTTGCAGGTGAGCCCCGATCGCATCCCGATGAGACCTGCCACGTAGTCGAAAGCGACGGCCCCGGCGATAACGATGACGAAGAGTGCAGCCAGGTTGCCAATCAGGCTTGCCGCATTGAAGGATGAGGGTTGCATGGCTGATCTCCCGGACAACGAAAGAAAGCAGGCCGCCGTGGCGGCCTGCCATGGCGTCAGCTGCGGCCAGGGCTGACAACTTGACGGACATCGACCCTGGCCCATTCCGGTCCACGCATGAGATCGGGCCGGAAACTTCCACGTTGGTTGCCGGTCGTCGCGGGGATCACGAAGACCTGTTCATAGACCTTGCCTTCGATCCAGATGCGCAACACGCCCCGTGCGCCCCCAGGGCTCCGGCCTTCGTAGAAGTGCAGGTAGACCTCCAGGTTGTTCAGATCGACCGGACGCGGGAGGTCGATGTACTCATGCTGCTTCTCGGCGTCCGGTGAGTTCCGCCAATCTTTCTGGTGCCGCCCCTCCGCGCTGATCTGGTTGTCATAGAAAAGGAATGGGGCAGCAGCAGAGGCGCGGGCGTAAAGGTCGAGATCGCAGGTGCTGCAATCCCAACGGATGCCGATCTTGACGCGCCCGATGGAGGATGCGGGCGGCGTGGTGCTCAGCACGACGCCCTGGTCCATGAAGCGTCCGCCTTGCTCGAAGGTTGCGACCTGGGGCGGCGCGGCTGTCGGCGCTTCACTGGTACGGTTGCTACCCCTGACAATTCGCAGCATCTCGGCCTTGGTTTGGCGCGGATCGACCGTGTAACGTTCGCCGCCATCGGTGTTCTTTGCCAGCAAGCGCTGCGTGCACAGCGCCAAGTCGTTGGTGAAGGTTGCGAGCTTGCCGCCGAGTTGCTCGACATAGAGCGTCCAGAAGCGCTGGACGCGCTGCCGGTGTAGATCGTCGATCCATTCCTTGTCCGTGATGCAGAAATGGATCGTCGCGCCCTTGAGCGTGTTGGCGCGGTTTGCCGTACCGTAAGGCGAGACCGTATCATCGACCCGGAAATGCCCGTCCGTCGGGAAGTGCCCATAGAGCATCGAGAACTTTGGCTCGCGCTTATCATCGTACTTGGCCGAGCCGATCACTGCGACTTCGAGCGTCTTTCCCGGCATGGTCGGCATGACCGTGTTGCCCAGTTCCCGTAGAAACTGCGGGAAGCCGATGTTCGAGGGATGCGGCGTGGCGGCGGCCGTGGACGCCGCCGTCATGAATGCACCGATCGGTGCGAGCTGCGCGCCGAAGAGCTTTACGCGCAGCCGCTGGTTCGTCTGGACTTGGTCCGTCGGCAGGTTGATCTGCGCGAGCCGCTGGCGCTCCGGGGCGTTGTAGACGCCGAGCGTGTCGCCCGGCCTCATGCCAGTGAAGACGGTAGAGATCGCGGTCTCCAGAGCCTTCTTGTCGCCGCCGTACTTTGGGAGGCCGATGATGAATTTGTCGGCGATGGCGGCGGTCACCGTCAGCATGCTGACGGTGAGGCCGAGGATCATGGAATGCATGCGAGACATCGGAATTCTCCTTCAGGGGTTCAGTGGTTGATGACGTGGAGGGTGGCCGCGCCACGCGCGACCAGGAGGCGGAGCTGGGCTTCCTTGAGGAAGGCCAGGCACCGCGTGACGAACACAGCTTCTTCAGCCGCGTAGCGTCGGGCGTAGTCGCTCGCCATGCCGCGCAGGCGGGTGGCCTTGGCCAGGTCCTGAAGCAGCTCGCGCTGCTGGCCGTCGTATTCGAGATGCGCCTTGTTCGGCGTCACCGTCGTGGCGTAGCCCCGCGTGGCTAGGTGCTCGAGATAGATGCCAACCGCGCCGCCAAAAGCGATCTCGCCAATCAGCTGGACCGCGATCAGCGCCTTGAGCGCGACGTTGGATTCGCCGCCGGCGGCGGTCTCAAAGACGTTGGTTACGGCCTGCGCCACGCCGTCCTGAGGGAAGGCGAAGACATAGATCATGGACCACGCCAGGGCGCAGATGAGGACGACGACGAGCAGCGTCCACATAATGACCCGTTTGATGGAGTCGCGCACCGCCGTGTGATGCATCATATGCCCGGCGAGCATCCCGCAGATCGGCAGGAAGGCCCACATAGCGGCGCGCCAGGGCGAGTCCACCAATGAGGGTATTACGGCTGAGCCTGAAATCGTCGCCGAGATCGTGTTGAACAAGATTATGAGGCCGCCCACGACCAGGACCGCGATCAGCAACTGTAGCCAGGCGTAGAACGGTGCGAGGCGGAACAGCCGCTCGTTGGTGGTGTCGATGCTGAACGCGTCGGTTCCGCGCCGGCGGCCGTCCAAGCGGCCGTAATCGACCTTGAGGGTGTTTTCCCAGAGTGTGAGCGGTTTTTCTGCCGCCATGACCTCTGCGACGACGTTGGTACCGGCCATCTGGTTCTTGGCGAGTGCTTCGACCTTGGTCTCTGCCATTGTATCGTCGGCGAAGCGCAGAATCGTCAGTTCATCAATCTGGGGCTTGGTGACCTTCGATTGAGTGAGTTCGGTGAATTGGTTGATTTCTTGTGGGGACATGTTACCCATCCTTCAAAATATGGCACAGGTGCGCGGCATCAAGCCGGCAAGTGCAGGTTGAATGGATCGCCGATAGCGTTGGCCATCGACGCAAAGCTCGGGGAAAGAGGTAAAGCCTATGGCGAACGGCAGCTTCCGCTCATCATTGCCTCCTCAAGCCACCAGATGAAGGTTGCCGTGGAGCTTGCCGAATGTTGCAGCCCCCCAGATGGCGAAGGCATCTTCAGCCTCACCGTGGTTGGCGAGATCATGCTTTGTGTTGAGAGCCAGCACGCGAGCGGGTCCGAAGGATACTTGCTTGAGTGCGGTGGTCGGAATGGGCAGATCGGCACCGCCGAAAATTCGCGCTACTTCAGGGACAACGAGGATTGGGTTCGTAGGCGTCAGGCGGGCACGGATATAAACCGCACCAGCGAGCGTATGGATGATCCGCGCCAGCGGCGCACCGGCAAGAGACAGATACGATCGAGTTTCCTGAGACATAGTGGTTCTCCAAGGCGCACAGAACCGGTCTCGGTTCACTGGCGCGAACGAGGGAAATCGAGATACGAAGCTGCAAGCGCGGAAAGAAGACTTCCAACGACGGCAGCGTGTCAGTGATGGAGCCGCAGGGCGCTATGGCGGGCGGCGAACGCGTCAGGCCTGAAGGCGCGGGGTCATGAGCGCAATGTCCGGCTTTTGGCCGGCGACCTCCGTAAGCAGAGCAGCTCTTTGGCTGTTGCCGGAACTCCAGGCGGAGCAAGTAGGTTCGATGGCTACCTCTTCAAATGGGTTAAGATGCATTGCGACCGATACCCAGGGTGATGAAGTCTGGGTGGATTACCGATCACACGTGTAGATTATTCGGAACGAAACGGATGTCAACAGGCGGCAAAAAGAAACGCCCTGACACGAATGCCAGGGCGTTCTTTGCATCATACCCCATTTGGAGCGGTGCTGCGACAGGTCATCATCCCATCGCCTGGCCACCTGGAAAGGCGGTCAGCTCGTTGCGCGTTCGCGCGAATTTGAAATGTTGAAGATGTACCTATGACAATAGATCAATATCATAGGATTTTTTTCTCTGCAACCAAAATCCGGGGCCATGGTAAACCGCGTGACAATCTTGGCGCGAGGATACATCACTCGCAGAAGGTCGCCTGATCTCCAACCAGAGGGGCGATGCGAAACGTCTAGCGGGCGCATTACCAAACCGCCAGACGTGTCCGAGGACTGTCGGCACCCACCGATGCAACCCACGAACGCCTTCAATTTATGAACCGAATCGTGGCGATAGCAAGAAGGGTGATGGGCACTAGTGTGTGACTCCCGTGCGTTCTCAGTGAGTTGTTGCCAATATGCGACGCCGGTTCGTGTAGCGGCGTAGACACCTGCATGTTGCTCGCACTCTGTGCCGATCTCATTGAGTACCGTCAGAATGCCGAAAGCTTTTTGTCTCTGAATGATGACAAATGTGACGATACGGGGCGTCGCAACCGCTCAGCAGAAAAATACTCATTTATTTTACGCTTATTGGCATCGATTCAGATACTTACGATTGACTCGATGCCGCGAGTCCGCTTTACCTTTTCAAGTCCGGATTTGCGTCTTGAATGCAAGGCAGATATGAGCTTCACGAATGTGTGAGAAGTGCTCCTGCTGCCGGTCCACTCAGGAAATGCTAGTCTGATAATTATGATCGGATTTTCTCTGATCATGAAGCGACCCGCCCCACGGCGGGTTTTTGTTATCCCAAGGACGGATCGAACCTCCGACATGTTTTCCAACATGGCGGATTGGCTCGGCTTCGCGGTCGGGGTCGTCTCTCTCATTCTCCAGCTCAAAAATGGCCAGAGCCGTCGCCGCCGCCAGCGGTCGACGCGCTATCGCCGTTGGAAGGTTTGGGGAATCGAGTGGACGGCGATCGACCACGATGACCGCAGCCAGTCCTAGCAGCTCGCACCCACCTCGCCGGTGAATTTGCATGGCAGGACGCGAGCGCCTTGCGCACTTGTTAATTATATATGATAATATCCTTTATCAGATATATAAAGGCTATTCATGGATTGGGGCAATTTCATCGGGCCGCCGTCGTGGCTGCGGGCGTCTCGGGCGTCATAGCCGTCGTTGGGATGCTCGTGAATAGATCAACGAATATCCGCCTTCACGAAGAGAAGCTGGGAGCAGATGCGCGACTGACTAAGCGAAAGTTCGATTTTGACAAGCAGTTAGCGCGTGAGCGCTTCGCGTATGATCGCCGTCAAGCCGTGTTCAAGCGCCGCTTTGAGCTCGCCGAGCAGGTCTTGGCGGACGCCTACCGGTTTCGTGATCTCATGAAATTCGTGCGCAACGGCGTGGCATGGGAAGGCGAAGGCGAAAACCGTAAGGTGACTGGCTATGAGTCAGACAGCGTAAAACGGCTCCGGACGACCTATTTCGTGCCGCTGGAGCGACTACAGGAGAACGGGGAGTTCATCAGCGCGATGATGGTGCGTCGGACTACCTGCCGTGCCCATTTCGGAGAAGATGCAGTTAAGGCGTTCGACGCCTTTCATGGCGCGATGCACAAGGTCCGTGTCGCTGCGTCTATGCTGATGAGCATGGCCGGTGACGACGAACGCGGTGGGGGGGATCGCGACCTTAGCGAACGGCTGCGGCGTGACATCTGGGAGCCCCTCGGAGAGTACGCCGGCGAAAACAGCATAGGAAAAGAGATCGACGAGGGGGTGGTGTTGATCGAAGGGTTCTGCCGCCCGGTGCTTGAATGGGTTGACCAGCCATGAAACGCGACATGGATCTGGTTCGAAAAATTCTCTTGTCATTCGACGACATAAAAGTCGGTCGAGTAAGTCAAAAGGACCTTGTTTTTGATGGATACTCGAAAGAGCAAGTCGCCTTTCATGTTGAAATCATGAAAGAAGCTGATTTGCTTAATCACCATATCTCACGACCGAAGGCGAGCGATGGGCGGCATTTATCCATAAGCTTTGACATGGGCCTTCGCCCCACCATGGCTGGCTACGATTTCGCAGATAGCGTTCGCAATCCTGAAACATGGAGAAAGACCAAGGATGGCGCAATAGCCGCTGGTGGTTGGACGTTCGACCTTATGAAGGATCTCGCCAAGGGATTGGCCAAAAAGAAGCTGGAGGACCTGACTGGTG
>JBOFFB010000060.1:0-3070 GCA_051648385.1 Allobosea sp. | reverse complement strand
GCCGATCTGTCACAAAGTGACGTCGACATTGTCATTGTGGATGATCCATTCGCCGATCTGGCTCAAGGCCGGGAGCGCGATATGCCGACGAATGTGCTGTCAGCATTGTCCATGGCCGAGGCGGTGGCCGACGCGGATGCAATGCTGGATGATTTGCTTTTTGCCGAAGAGGCCGAAAGTCTGGATCGTGCTCGGCAGCGTCATCCTGAGCCGGATGTCGAGCTGATGGCAGGAGACGAAGAGCCAATCCTAATCGACGATCTTGATACGCTGGAAATCGATTTCGTCCGGATTGACGAAGACGTTGTCGAAGACAAGACCGCAAAAGTGCGTCCGCCGCAGCCCAGAGTTGACGCTGCTGGACTGTCGCTGTCGCATCTTGACGCGATGCCCGCGACAGCGAAAGCGCTGATTTTCGGGTGAAAACATCGCCACCGGACATCCGTCAGGCGCATGGCCTGCCTGCGATTCAATGCTGGCCTGAGCGCCGCCATCGCGCGATAACTGTTCACGCACGAGGGCATGCTGCGAAAAAGTGGCAACGGTTTTTCGCTCAAAGCATGCTCTATCTTATTATGATCGATCATCTCTCCGCATTGAGATGGATTCCATCTCAATGCAGGATGATCTAGCGGGGAACTGTCATGGATCTGGGATTGAACGGTCGCACCGCCATTGTCTGTGCGTCCAGCCGAGGGCTCGGACGGGGTGCAGCGTTTTCGCTGGCGCGTGCCGGATGCAACATCGTGCTCAACGGACGTGACGGAGCTGTTCTGGAGCAGACCGCCGCGCAAATTCGTGCCGAGACGGGCGTCAAGGTGATTGCGGTGGTTGCCGATGTCGGCACGGCTTCTGGTCAGGACGCCTTGCTGAGCGCCGCCCCCGAAGCTGACATCCTGATCAACAACAATGGCGGGCCACCGCCCAAGGGTTTCCGCGAGCTTGACCGCGCCGCCATGCTCGATGGCGTGGTGCAGAACATGGTGACGCCGATCGAGCTGACCCAGCGCGTCATTGACGGCATGATTGAGCGCGGCTTTGGGCGCATCGTCAACATCACATCGGTGAGCGTGCTGACGCCACTGACAGGCCTTGACCTGTCATCGGGCGCGCGCGCCGGGTTGACCGCCTTCATGGCCGGGGTCTGCCGCGAGGTGGCGCATGCCAATGTCACCATCAACAACATCCTGCCCGGCATGTTCGACACTGACCGTCTGCGCGGCACCACCCAGAAGATGGCCTCCATGCAGGGCAGAAGCGTCGAGGACATGACCAAAGACCGCATGGCAGTCGTGCCGGCCAAGCGCTTCGGAACGCCCGAGGAATTCGGCGAGGTCTGTGCCTTTTTGTGCTCGGCGCAGGCAGGCTACATTACGGGGCAGAACATCCTGGTGGATGGTGGTTTCCACCGCGCGGCGTTCTGACACTCAAGACCGGTTCGTGGTGCGCCAGCAGGCAGAGCCACCCCCACGCCATTCGCCGGTCTGCTGGCAACTTGGCAGCTCTCGATGGCAGGTAGCGGCGGCGCACCTGGCGGGATTTTGGCCTCTGGAGCAGATGTCCATACAGTTCTGATTCATTTGGGTGCATGAGCGCGTCGTTGCCCGGCAGTTTTGCGCTTCAACCGGCCCCCCTGTGTAGATCCATGCCAGCGTCAGCAATCCCAAAAGCCGCATCATTGATGGTATGTTGAATATTCTCATGAATATCTCCTTCCTCTACGGAATAGAATACTTTCACGATTTTTTTGAGAGTCAAGTTTCTGCGTTATCGGAGATTTCAAGGTGTCATTCATAGTTAGTCGAATTCGTGTGTATAAATTTCCTACGTCATGCAAACAGACGTTGTGGATGGCGTAAACACGCAGATGACGTGTGATGCTTTTGGCAAAATTAAGTCCCAGAGAGCTCAACGTTAGAGCATTGCGCACAAAAGTGGGTACCGGTCTTGTGAGTGCGCAATGCTCTATCTTATTATGATCTAGCAGAGACGCGCCTGTGTTTCTCACCCATCAAGTATTATCGGCGATAAGCAATTCTGCGCAGGCGGGCTACCTGATGGGTGAGAACATCATGCTGGATGGCGGGTTCTTCCGCGCGGCTTTCTGATCTCGACATCGGCCAGGCGTGGCCAGCGCGCATCGCGCCTGCGCAAACTGTGGGTTACGGGGTTTGGCGGCGTCGTCTAGAACAGGTCCGACGAAGCCCGCAGAACAACGCCCAAGAATTTATCGGCCCTTGAACCCCATCCTTGGAATTTCGCTGAAAATCCTGTCGGCGCTGGCCTTCACGCTCATGGCAGCCGTGGTGAAGGCGCTCAGTGCCCGTTACCCCGTTGGCCAGCTGATCTTCTGCCGCTCGTTCTTCGCGCTGATCCCGCTGATGGTCTGGCTGGGCAGCCAAGGTCCGATCATCGCCAACATCAAGACGTCGCGTTTCGGCAGCCATTTCAGGCGTGGGTTGATCGGCTCGACCGGCATGCTCTGCGGCTTCATTTCGCTGCGGACCCTGCCACTGCCTGATGCCGTGGCCATCGGCTATGCAGCGCCGCTGCTGGCGGTCGTGCTTGCGGCGCTCGTGCTGAAGGAAACCGTGCGCATCTACCGCTGGACGGCAGTGGCGGTGGGTTTTGTAGGGGTGCTGATCATGCTGTCGCCGCACCTTAACCTCGGAACGCTCGCGGCCATCACGAGCGGCGGCTCGGCCACCGGCGCGGCCTTCGGGCTGGCGGGTGCATTCTGCTCGGCCTGGGCCATGACCGAGGTGCGCCGCCTGACGCGCAGCGAAACGACCGGGTCGATCGTGTTCTATTTCACGCTGATGAGCACCTGCGTGGGGTTGGTGACGATCGTGCTGGGTTGGGTTTTTCCGCTCAGCCTTGGCGATGCTGCGCTGATGGTGCTGATGGGCATCCTTGGTGGCATCGGCCAGATATTGCTGACCAGCAGCTACCGCCACGGCGATGCCTCGCTCGTCGCGCCGTTCGAATATACCTCGATGATCTGGGCGGTGGCGCTCGGCTGGGTGCTGTTCGATGATGTGCCGCAGCAGGTCGTGCTGATCGGTGCCGG
>JBOFFB010000059.1:0-2093 GCA_051648385.1 Allobosea sp. | reverse complement strand
TTTGGCTCCGACCGGGGACGCAGCCATGCGGACCTTGTGGCCGTTGCCGATGCCGAGGCGACCGGAGCAGGGTGCCTTTGGTCGTTCGTGCTGAACCCGTTCGCCACCCACGCCTCCGTGCCGCGGGGGCTTTGCCGGGAAACGATGGTTCGATGAGACTACAGGAGTTTTGCTGCGGCATCGCCGCTTGGTCGAATGGCGCAGAGTGGTGTGCGCGGACGTCTGACCGGACGGCGGTTCGTGATCGCCGGAGCGCCGCTGGTTCAGGCGAAACCGGGGCTGCAGTTCCCGGAAGACAACCAGATGCACGCGCATCTGCCGCCATCTGGGGTGACAACAGCGCTTCTGCACGACAAGTTCTTCTGCGATGCTCGGGCACGGTTCGATGCAGTGGCAAAGCGGGACGGGCAGTTCCTGCAAGGTCGCTTCTTGCCGCGACATGCCGGTGCGGCAGACGGGCGACGGCAACCGCCGGGGTCATAGGGCACGGAGCCAAAAGGGAGGGCAGCTGGTGCGCAGGGGCTACGGACAACGACGGGCAAGCGGGAAAACTGGAAGGGTCAGGGCCGGCAATGCCACTTGCGAATGAAATCGTCATCCTTGGCGGTGGTCGGTCGGGATCGAACCTGTTGTGTTCGATCCTGGAAAGATTGTCCGGCAACGCCAGTTACTTCGAGATCTTCAAGGCGGATCAGCTACCTGTGCCGGGGTCCTACGGTGAAGTCATTCGACTGCTTGGCGAACACTGTGGGCTTGCAGGCAGCGATCTGAACAGCCCGGAAATGCTTTCCGCGCGCGACGCCGATCCGCCCGCCTTCTTTGCGGCACTTGCAGCAGCCACCTCTGCGGCGGGATACGCGTCGATGTCCTGCAAGATATTCAGCCACCAGATTGCGCAAGACACGCTGGACAGACTGCTCGAGCGGCCAGGACTGAGTGTCATCTTTCTGACGAGAAGCCGCATCAACCGACACATATCCGGTTTGAAGGATGCGATCTCCAATGTCTATGCTGGCATGAACCCAACCGAAGTGCGCCCGGCACTCGACACTCGTCTATTCCTGCAAAGTTCGTTCGATCACGACCTGGCGTTGGGCGACATGTACCAGCGCGTGGCCGCAAGTGGTGTGAAGTTCACGGTCCTCAACTACGAACGGGACCTCGACCTGGCACCGGAAATCCGGGTCGAACGCATTTCCGCTGCTCTTGGTCGCATAGGCAAACCTGCCGAGTTTCCAGGCAACGCTGCCAGGGACTGGTATGTGAAGCAAGATCACGGTCTGAACTGGCGGGACAAGATCGAGAACGGTTTCGAGACGGCTGCCGCCCTTGCCGGTCTGGGGCTGCTCGACTACGCCGAAGAGCCGCCGTTGATGCACGCCTTGACCGGCCGAGCTGCACCTTCGACGGCGACATGGGCGTCTCTCCCAGTCGAGCCCAGAGACGAAGGGCTCCTTGATCTTTACAGCAACTATGCCGTCATCTCGGTCGATCCGGTCATAACGGTTTCAGCAATCGACAACGACCGGTCCCGTTTTGCAGAATGGACGGCAGGCCCCGAACCGGTCTTTGGAATGCGGCCCGGCCTCCACTTTCTCATGCCGACGTGGTCGATGGAGACTTCACCGCTGGACCGGCTTGTCGGATCGCTTCGCAGGGCCGAAGACCGCAATCCCGGGCACAAGTTCGTCATGCTGCATGTTTCCAGGCGAGAGGCCGACCGATACCGAAAGATCGGGCAAGCGTCGATTGCTTGCTCGCCAGCAATCTTCACGGATGAGGCAAACTTTGCGGCAGATGGCGAACCTCATCCTAAACTGATGACAAGCGACGCACTTTCCATCGCTCAGTTTGCACCGTGGAAGAACCACCATCTTGCAGCAGGGCTTCACGATCCGCTCTTCGTTTATGCCAAGCCAGCAAGCGAGCAGTCCAAGGCGTGCATGGCTGAAATCGCAAAACTGTGTCCGTCCGCGCAATTTGCAAACCACAGGATCGGAGACGGCGAATACCGCTACCTTGGACGACCGGAGTTGAACATGGTGATGGCGCGGGCTCGGGTAGGGCTTGCCTTGTCAAATGTTGAGGGGGTC
>JBOFFB010000058.1:0-3037 GCA_051648385.1 Allobosea sp. | reverse complement strand
GCCTTGACGAGCAGAAAGGCCGCCATCAGGGCGGCTCCAAATGGATCGGCACCGCCGGCACCTCGCCCTATGGCGCTTACGGCTACAATCCCGAAGGCGTCCGCATCGGCCAGGACGGCAACCGCAATTTCCGCGCGGTTAAGGTCTGGGAAAAGCGCGAGTTCAGGGACTTCGACGACAGCCGCGAGCTTGGCGTGCGCAACATGCGCCTCGCCTTACGCAAGTTGCGCAAGTTTGCCCGCACGGGCGCGACTGATGAGCTTGATCTCGATGACACGATCAAGTCCACCGCCGAGCATGGCTACCTTGATGTGAAGCTGCGGCCCGAACGCCGCAACGCGGTGAAAGTGCTGCTCTTCCTCGATGTTGGCGGTTCGATGGATTGGCACATCGAGCAGGCGGAGGAACTGTTTTCAGCCGCACGCGCCGAGTTCAAGCACTTCGAGCACTTCTACTTCCACAACTGCCCCTATGAGCGCGTCTGGCGCGAGAACCACCGTCGCCATGACCAGATGCTTGGCACCTGGGACATCCTGCGCACCTATCCCGCCGACTATCGCTGCGTCTTCGTTGGCGATGCGGCCATGAGCCCTTACGAAATCGTCCAGCCCGGCGGCTCGGTCGAGCACTGGAACGAGGAGGCGGGCGAAGTCTGGATGACGCGCCTCACGGAGCGTTTCACCAGATCAGTCTGGCTGAACCCGGTTCCGCAGGTGCGCTGGGGCTACACCCATTCCACCGGCATCATCGGCAAACTGATGGGCGGGCGCATGTATCCGCTGACGCTCGAAGGGCTGGAGCGGGCGATCAGGACATTGTCGCGTTGAGCCCGTGCAGTTTTCAGTCGGAGCGATCTGACGAGACGACGAACTATCTCGCGACGGCCGTCAAAGCAGTGGAAGCAGCCGGAACCGAGGCAGATGCTGGCAAATTGTTAAGCGCGGCTCGCAAGATGGTGGCCGCGACTTCTGTGCTCGGCATCGGCCGACCGAAGAGGAAGCCCTGCACGTAGTCGCAGTCCATCTGGCGCAGCAGGTCGATCTGAGCGTCAGTCTCAACCCCTTCGGCTGTGATCTCCAACTCCAACACCCTGCCGAGCGCGATGATCGTCTTCAAGACTTCGCGCGACTTCGAACCATGATCCGAGAGGCCGCTCATGAACGAGCGGTCAACCTTCAACTTGTCGAAAGGAAAGCGCCAGAGATAGCTCAGGCTGGAATAGCCCGTTCCAAAATCGTCGAGCGCAATCGAGACCCCGAGTGCCTTGAGTGCGGTAAGGTCCGCGATCACACTTTCGGGGTGCTCCAGCAGCACGCTTTCTGTAACTTCAAGCTCAAGTCGCCCGGCGGGAAGGCCCGTCTCGGCCAAGCAGCGGCTGACCACCTCAACGATGGGCTCGCCAGCAAACTGCAGAGGCGAAAGGTTGACCGCGACAGTCAGATCCTCTGGCCACAATGCCGCAGTGGTGCATGCCTCCTTGAGCACCCAGCCGCCGATGCGTTCGATCAAGCCCATCTCTTCCGCCAGTGGAATGAAGATCGACGGTGAGACTGGATTGCCATCCTGGTCACGCATCCTGAGCAACGCCTCGAAACCGCGCAGCGAGACACCATCGGTTTCATAGAGCGGCTGATAGTGCAGCTCGAAATCGTTTGATACGACTGCGGTCCGCAGGCAGCTCTCGAGCGCCAGGCGGGCGCGGCGTTGCTCTTCCATTTCCACGTCATAGGCGACCGCCCGGCCACGCCCGCTGTTCTTGGCTGCATAAAGCGCAGTGTCAGCGGCCTTCAGCAGTTCGGCTGTATCACTCCCGTTGATGCCGGAGAACGAATAGCCAACCGAACAACCGATCTGAACGTCATGATCGCCGAGTGGGTACGGTATTGCCACCGTGTTGACGATACGCTGCGCGAGCCGCTCGGCGTCGCCATGCACTCGCAATATCTGGACAATCGCGAACTCGTCGCCACCAAGTCGTCCGATCGCACTGTTCTCACCGACCACGTCTCTGAGCCGTTCAGTAACCTTGCGCAGCAACGCATCGCCGGTGGCGTGGCCGAGCGAGTCGTTGACGTCCTTGAAGCGATCGAGATCGACGAAATGCAGTGCGAAGCGCTTGTTCTCGTGGATCAACCTTGAAATCGCACCGTGCACGGCTGTGCGGTTTAGTGTTCCGGTCAGGTCGTCATGGCTCGCGACATGCTGCAGTCTGTTGTGAGCGCTGCGCCTGAGCCGCGACTGCCAGAGAAATGCAGACATCGGCAGAAAAAACGCCAGCGTAGACAAACCGCCAATCTGCAAGCCTGTGATGATGAGCTCCTTGGCCAGGGTCTGCGCGCGCTCGGTATGGTCAACATAGACTTCAAGCGTGCCAATCGCCCGACCATCGAGGCGAAGCGGCAGATATGCTGAGGCGAAGACTTTCGGACGCGATATGCCGTCACCTTGCCTGGCGGTTAGATAGGGCTCGCCCGACCTGATGACTTGTGCGGCAAACGGGTTGTGCTCCTCCAGCCTGCGGGTATCGAGATGACCCCAGCGTTGATCATCGGAGACGAAGCGCAGGGTCCCCGTTTGGTCAAAGAGCTTGTAGCGGAAGATGTGGCCGATGCTCTGTAAACGCTGCAGGAACTCTCGCGTTTCCGCCACCGGCTCGGCGCCTTCCATGACGGCTTCCAGATCAGGTATCGAGCTGCCGAGATGCTTGCCCCAGGTCTGCCCGGCCATGATCGCGTCCGCTGCAAGCATCCGCGCCTTTGTTGCATTGCCGATCCAGAGCGCACCACCGACAAAAATCATTGCGCCTATCAGCAGCGCTGCGATGTTGGTGAAAAGCTGACTACCAATGATACGCGTCATAATTGTATTCTCTCGTTATACAACTATTGAGTGCATTGAATTCGTTAAATTTTCCTTTTGATGACGTGTTGCCAGCTCCGCAAGTGCCTTCATTGGCACCGGCACTATCGCTGCGGTCACCTCGCGCCTTGGCCTACTTGATTTTTTCGCAACGCCCGGGCGAAGACCATGGACGTGG
>JBOFFB010000057.1:0-4574 GCA_051648385.1 Allobosea sp. | reverse complement strand
GGTTCTCACGCGCAATTTCCTGCGCCCTCAGATGCTTCTTGACCGTCAGTGGATAGTAAGTGCCACCCTTGATGGTCGCGTCATTGCACACAACCATGACCTCGCGCCCCGAAACGCGACCGATACCGGCGATCATGCCCGCACCATGGATGTCGTCGTCATACATGCCAAAAGCTGCCAGCGCACCGATCTCCAGGAACGGCGAGCCTTCATCAAGCAAGGCCGCCACCCGCTCACGCGGCAGGAGTTTGCCGCGCGCAGTGTGGCGATCACGCGCCTTGGCATTGCCACCGGCAGCCGCTGTTGCCCTGCGTGCCGACAACTCGGCGCGCAACTTGGCCCATTCCGCCGCATAGCCCACATTCTCGGCCGCGTTCACATCGGCAGAGCTCGTCACAACAGCCATTGTGCCAGTCCCCTATATACTTGGGCGGTTATGGCGCTGATGGCGCGGGAGCGCAACGGCGCATGCCTGCACGCACCGTTGGGCATGTCAGGTGAGGCTACCGTCGTGCGCGGTTGACAGTTCCAGTCACGGTTGGCGCCGCGACCGCGCCAATGGCTCCGCCCGCGATTGCGCCGATGGGACCAAAAACCAACGCGCCAGTACCTGCACCAGCCGCAGCGCCTGCAATGCGCTGGTCAGTTGTTGTGCATGCAGCAGCCAGTGAAGCAAGAAGCAGCGAAAGAACGATCTTTTTCATGTGTTCCACCTGAAACGAGGGTTCCCCTGCCCATTTCCACTGTCGACTGACGCGGTGAACGAAACGTTACTCGAACCGGCAACATGCCTTACCCGACCTGGATGGTCCGCCCGAACACTGTTTCAAATGCGCTCCGCAGCACCGTGTCGACCTCCGGCATGGTGACGGTGAGACCGAGGTCTGCGAGCGATGTCACGCCGTGAGCTTGAACACCGCATGGCACGATGCCGCTGAAGTGGCTCAACTCCGGCTCGACATTCAGCGAGATGCCGTGGAACGTCACCCAGCGCCGAACGCGGATACCGATCGCGGCAATCTTGTCTTCGACGATCTCGCCGTTTACGAGCGGCTTTTCGGGGCGCCGGACCCAGACGCCGACCCGGTCTTCCCGCCGCTCACCGATCACATTGAAGCCACGCAGCGTCGCGATCAACCAGCCTTCAAGCCCGGCCACAAAGCGTCTCACATCCGGGCCGCGCTGCCTGAGATCAAGCATCACATAGGCCACCCGCTGGCCCGGGCCATGATAGGTGTATTGCCCCCCTCGCCCGGTCTGAAAAACCGGAAAACGCTCTGCGTCGATCAGATCGCCCGAATCGGCTGAGGTTCCGGCGGTGTAAAGTGGGGGATGCTCAAGCAGCCAGACCAACTCTGGCATCGTGCCTGCCGCAATGGCTTCGGCACGGGCCTCCATTTCGGCCACCGCATCAGCGTATTCGACCAACCCGTCGCTGATGCGCCACTCCACTGCGCCGGAAGCCGTGCCGTCCAAAGGCAAAAGCTGATTTCGGTGCTGCAAATTCACAACCGGTTAACCATGTCAGACGCACTGTCGCTGAGACACATGTGGCAAGTCCAAATGCTTTAAGCAAGCATTGCAGGAGGCAAGCGTTGCAGACCGATCTTGACAAGGTGCTGATCAATGTCAGCGTCATTCTCGGCCAAACCGTGATGCCGGTGCACAAATTGCTGCGCATGGGCCGCGGTGCCGTTGTCGAGCTCGAAACCGGTGAATCCGATCTTGTCGAAATCGTCGCCAATGGCCAGGTTTTTGCCATGGGCCAGGTCATTGTTTCCGGCACACGCATCCAGGTCGAGGTCACTGAGTTGCTGAAGCGCCCGCGCATCATCCGCCACGCATTCGTGCCTGAGCCGGATGAGCCGGAACCACTCCCCGACACCCAGTTGGCCGCATAGTCAGCCAACACGGTTTTCGTGCTTGTGACCACGGGCATGATTTGCTAAGTCGGCGTCGCTGCAAGGGGCTCCGGCATTCTCAGCATCCGCGGCCATGGCGGAATTGGTAGACGCGCTGCCTTGAGGTGGCAGTTGGGAAACTAGTGGAGGTTCGAGTCCTCTTGGCCGCACCATCTTCGAGTGAAAACTCCTCAAACGGCGACCCCTCAGACGGGTCGCCGTTTGTGTTTCAACCTCGCCCCGCGATGATCCTGTCGGTGCGGGAACGCCAGCCGCCCGCTGCCTGCACGAGAGCAGGTGCGAAAGGCCCCGGTTTCATGCTGACGATCCTGTAACCACCGCTGCACAGCGCCTGGAGAAATGCCGGGAACATTGCCGCCGTCTGGCCGACCACATCGTGCAGCAGGATGATGCCCTTTCGGGCACGGGCAAGCCTTCCCATCAAGAGGTTCAGCTGCCGTTCCGGTGACATCGCCGTCCAGTCACTGGCCCAAAGGTCAGAGCCGACCACGGCGATATTCTTTCGAGCAAGCCAACTGTTCAGCGCCGGAGTGTCAGCAAAGCCGGGATAGCGAAACAGGGGTGTCGTGACACTTGCAGTGCTGAGACCCTGTACGCTCTGGACCGCTCGGATGCCCTGCTCGATCTCCTGAATTCCAACGTCAATCGAGCGCTGCCGCAAAGTCCAGGGGTGGTTCATGGTATGATGCGCAACCGTGTGCCCCTCTGCCGCCATGCGCCGCACATGCCCTGGGTTGGCCACGGCATTGCGCCCGATCAGAAAAAACGTCGCTTTCGCATCGTGTAGACGAAGGGCATCGAGCACCCGATCGGTCGGTCCAGGCAGTGGGCCGTCATCCAGGGTCAGAACAACTTCGCGGTCATCGAGCGCCAGTGTCTGGGGGTAGCTCTGCAGGCCGATGGAAAGACCGCCTGGTGCCCCCACCGCGATGGTGCGGCCCGCCAGCGAGCAACGCGCCTGGGCCCACACTGGCCAGGCTGCCGACAACCCGGCAGCAGCGATCAGGCTGCGCCGCGAGAGGTCATCTGCACTCGTTTTGCGCGATTTCATGCAAGTTTCGTCTTCCGTGCTTTTGCCACGTTGTCAATCCGGCCATGGTTTGCCACAAGACCACTCAGCTTTCCTTAACCCCCGACATGACTGAGCCGTGGTGCCAATGCTGGACGAGCGAGCCAACGCGCAGCAACCAAATGAGCTCGCCTTTCGTGATGACGACGGCGAGGTCAATGGTGCGTTCGTTGCGCACGTCACTGCGCTTGTCTCGGCCGGCGACCATGACGGCCTTGTGACTGCCGCCGCCGATCTGCACGAATCTGATCTCGGACGTCTGCTCGAAGCTCTCGATAGCGAGGACCGCCCCAAGCTGATCGAAATTCTTGGCAAGGATTTCGATTTCACGGCTTTGACCGAAGTCGATGATACTGTCCGCGAAGAAATTCTCGACGAACTCGAACCCGACACCGTCGCCGAGGGCATGCGTGACCTCGACTCAGATGATGCGGTCTACATCCTCGAAGACATGGACGACGCCGACAAGGCGGAAATCCTCGACAAATTGTCGGCCACCGACCGCATCGCGCTGCAAAAGAGCCTCGACTATCCAGAAGGCAGCGCCGGCCGGCGCATGCAGACCGAAATCATCGCCGTGCCGCCGTTCTGGACCGTCGGCCAGACAATCGACTTCATGCGCGACACCAAGGATTTGCCGGAAACCTTCTACGAAGTTTACGTGGTCGATCCCGCCCACCATTTCGTTGGTTCGGTGGCTCTCGACAAGCTGCTTCGCACCAAACGCCCGATCAAGATTTCAGCCCTCGCAGACCCCGACCGGCAAACCATCGCAGCCACCGACGCGTTGACCGACGTGGCGCAGATTTTCAAACGCTACAATTTCGTTTCGGCTCCCGTTGTCGACGAAGCGGAACGGCTGGTCGGCGTGATGACAATCGATGACATCGTCGACATTCTCGATGAGGAAGCCGACGACGAAATCAAGGCCCTGGGCGGTGTCAAGGGCGACGAAGAGCTGTCTGATTCGGTGCCAGCCATCGCGAGAAGCCGGTTTCAGTGGCTGTTCGTCAACCTTGTGACGGCGTTCTTTGCTGCCACGGTGATGAAATTCTTCGAGGGCAGCCTGGAGAAGATGGTCGCGCTTGCCGTGCTCGCCCCGGTCGTCGCCAGCCAGGGCGGCAATGCCGCGACGCAGACCATGACGGTTGCCGTGCGTGCAGTGGCCACTGGCGACCTCGGCAACTGGAACATGAGCCGCTTCGTCACCCGCGAATTGCTGGTGTCATTTATCAACGGAGCAGCTTTCGCGCTGATCACCGGGGCAGTGGCTGCGCTCTGGTTCAGCAATCCAGGCCTCGGCGTGGTGATCGGGCTGGCTATCGTCACCAACCTGTTCGCCGCAGCGGTCGCAGGCGCATCGATCCCCATCATCCTCGACAAGTTCGGCATCGACCCGGCAGTGTCATCCGGCACGTTCGTCACGACAGTGACCGATGTGGTCGGCTTCTTCGCCTTCCTCGGCATCGCAACCTTGTGGTTCGGATTGTAGCTTTACTGCCTCTGCCGCTCGTTGAACACGACTTCCGGCGCAGAGGAAACTGCATTCGCACACGTCGAACTTCCTGTGTTTTCTCGACTCA
>JBOFFB010000056.1:0-4191 GCA_051648385.1 Allobosea sp. | reverse complement strand
GATCTGAGTCTGCGGATCGGTCAGCGCTTCTTTCTCGCGCATCATGAAGCAGACGTTGGTGGAAGTCTTTGCCAACCAGTCGATCAGGAGCGGATAGGGCTCGCGGAGGACAATGCGGAAAGTCTTGTCATCGACCACGGGCGTGTCGGTGACACGACGGAAGAGATGCTGGCCACCGCCATCACGCGCAGCCCAACGCCGGATCGAGGCGACGCAATCCTTCGATGTAACGGCCTCGCCGGAGGTGAAGCGCAGGCCATCGCGCAGCACGAAGGTATAGGTCGTCTTGTCATCCGAGATGTTGAAGCTCTGCACCATCTGCGGCTGAGGGCGGCTTTGCGCATCGATGCCGAACAGCGTGTCGTAGATCAGACCTCCATGGTAGGACGCCATGTTGGCTGTGGTCCAGATCGGATCAAACGAGGCAAGGTCGCCATGCATCACGGCGCGCAGGGTCTTGGCGCGTGATGGCGCGGCCTGCGAAAACACCACGGACGGAGCAACAATAAGGCCGGCAGCAGCAGCGCCGGTTTTGAGGATTTCACGACGTGTCGACATGCAGTTTGCCCTCCCGAGGCATCACCTTTGCAATGACTTCAACAACCGCAGTACCGCACACATAGGCCCATTGATGCAAGCGCAGTTGTCATGTGGCAAGATTTGCGCTTCGCTAGGGCCAGATCACGCCGGAACATTGCCAACATGCGCATCTTCACAGCCTCGGTTGCGACGGAAACCAACACCTTCTCTCCGGTGCCGACCGGGCGCGGCAGCTTCAACGGGCCCAACTCATTCGGGCCGGGAAAAGCTCCCGATGATCCACGCCACTACACCGCGCCGGTTCATGTCGCCCGCCGCCGGGCGCGGCAGGAAGGCTTCACGCTGATCGAAGGATCGAGTTTCGCCACCGAGCCCTCCGGCACGTGTGCGAAAGCTGCCTACGAGGACATGCGCGATGAAATCCTGGCGCAGTGCCAGGCCGCGATGCCGCTTGATGGGGTCATGCTTGGTCTGCACGGCGCGATGGTGGCCGAGGGTTATGACGACGTCGAGGGCGACGTGATAGCGCGCATCCGCAAGATCGTCGGACCCAAATGCGTGATCGGTGTCGAACTCGACCCGCATTGCCACCTGACGTTGAAACGCGTGAAGGCCGCCGACATCATCATCCTTTACAAGGAATATCCTCACACCGACTTCGTACCGCGTGCCGAGGAGCTGCTGACCATCGTGCTCGCGACAATCCGTGGCGAGATCAAACCGGTGGCGAGCCTCTATGATTGCGCCATGATCGCCTTTTTCCCGACCACAATGGAGCCGACGCGCTCGTTCGTTGATCGGATGTCGGCGCTTGAGGGCCGCGACGGGGTGCTTTCTGTCTCGCTCGGCCACGGTTTTCCCCATGCCGATGTGCCGGAGATGGGAACGCGCGTATTGGTCTACACCGACAACCGCAAGATGGCTGGCGACGCACTCGCCAGTCGCCTCGGGCGCGAGATTGTCGGCCTGCGCGGCAAGATTTCGCCGAAGAATGTCAGCATCAACACCGCGCTGACGCGAGCCACCAAGATCGACACAAGAAAGGGCCCCGTGGTGATCGCGGAGGCTGCTGACAATGCCGGTGGCGGCTCGGCCTCGGACAACACCATGACCCTGAAAGCGCTGATCAAGCGGGGCGTGATCAATGCCGCACTCGGCCCGATGTGGGACCCTCAGGCCGTGCGCTTTGCCGAACTGGCCGGGCTCGGTGCCAAACTCCGGCTTCGCCTTGGTGGCAAGACGTCAGAGCTTTCAGGCACACCGGTGGACTGCGATGTCGAGGTGGTCGGGCTTTGCAAGGGCGGCTGGCAGTCATTTGGCGACGCCAAGGTGCACATGGGTGACATGGCGGCGCTCAGGGTCGATGGCCGCATCGACGTCGTCTGCATCACCCACCGCACCCAGGCCCTGGGGCGCGAACTGTTCACCAATGTCGGCATCGACCCGGCCAGCAAATCGGTGATTGTCGTCAAATCAGCCCAGCACTTCCATGCCGCGTTCGGGCCGATTGCCTCGCAGGTGATCTATGCCGAAACGCAAGGGCCTTCGACCCAGCGCTATGCCAGCCATGCCTATACCAAGATTACCCGGCAGTTGTACCCGATGAACCCTGTGCCCGGCGATGGCGCGCTGGTGCTGTGAACACGATGCCCGAAACGTCCATCGCCGTCATCGGCCTCGGCAACATGGGCCTCGGCATGGCCACGACCCTTGCTGGCAAGGGTTTCGCCGTGACGGGGTTCGATCTGTCGCGCGAGCGCTGCCGGTTGGCAGAAGCGGCAGGCATCAAGGTGGCGGCGGGCCTCACCACGCTTGCGATTGAAGCCACGATCTTCGTGCTCTCACTGCCGCTGGCAAAGCACGTGGCCGAAACCGTCGAGGGTGGGATCATGGCCCATGCCGCATCCGGCAGGGTCATCATCGACACCTCCACGTCCGAGGTGGCGGTGTCGCGCCATCTGGCGGCGCTGTGCGCTGCAAGAGGCATCGGCTTCCTCGATGCACCCGTTTCCGGCGGGCCAGCTGGCGCAAAAGCAGGCACGCTCGCCATCATGATTGGCGGTGAGGTGGCCCATGTCGAGGCCGCACGACCGGTGCTGGACGCCATGGCCGCCAAGGTTCTGCATGTCGGCCCTTCCGGCGCAGGCAACGTCGCCAAGCTGGTCAACAATCTGCTGGTTGCCAGCCATCTGTTGACGATGTCCGAAGCCATGCGCCTGTCGGAGGCTGCAGGGGTGCCGACTGCGGATGTGCTGAGGGTGATCAACGCCGCCTCGGGCCGCAGCGCGGTATCGGAGATCAACTATCCGCGCTGGATCGAAAGCGGGGCCTTCGATTCAGGCTTCACCATGGGCCTGATGCGCAAGGATGTGGGGCTTGCGGCGGCTTTGGCCAAAGAGGTTGGCGTCAATCTGCCGGTGTCGGAACTGACGGCGGGATTATGGCGCGACAGCAGAGCTGAACTCGGCGACAGCGAGGATTTCAACCGGATCGCAGGGCTTCATCGCGCAAGGCACAGTCAAGGGTGACCATGATCATGCAGCATCCGGACCGTGCCGCACGGCTGGCCGAACTTCTGGCCGTGTTTCTGCCAGATGGTCGCATCGGCAGCGTCGTTGCCGGCGAGATAGTGGCCGGACTGGGCGGCGAGATCGTCCTTACAGATGCGTTCACCAGCCTGCCGCTGGTCGCTTATGCAGATGGCGGCGCGATGGCCGCCGATGCAGCGGTTGACGCGGCACAAGCTGCATTCGCTCCCTGGCAGGCACTGACCGCATCTGCGCGCGGGCGCATCATCTGGGCGATCGGGCAACAGGTGCGCCAGCATGCGGCGGCGCTGGCAGAGATCGAGGCCATCTCCGCCGGCAAGCCCATCCGCGATGCGCGGGCCGAGGTCGGGCGCGTCGCCGAGATGTTCGAGTATTATGCCGGCTGGGCCGACAAGATCGAAGGCTCGGTCATCCCCGTGCCGACCAGCCATCTCAACTACGTGCGCCGCGAAGCTTACGGCGTCGTCACCCAGATCACGCCATGGAACGCGCCGATCTTCACGGCCGGCTGGCAGATCGCGCCTGCACTGGCGGCCGGCAACACGGTCGTGCTGAAGCCATCGGAGCTGACGCCGCTGACGTCGCTGGCGCTGGCGATGCTGATCTCGCGCACCGATGCGCCGAAGGGCATCGTCAACGTGCTGGCGGGACATGGCCATACGGCGGGAGCGGCGGCGGTGGCGCATTCATTGACGCGGCTTGTGGTGTTTGTCGGCTCGGTCGGCACGGGGCGCACAATTGCGCGCGCCGCAGCCGATGGACTGAAGCCCGTCATCCTCGAACTCGGTGGCAAATCCGCCAACATCATCTTCGCCGACGCCGACCTGGGCCGGGCCGTGATGGGTGCGCAGGCGGCGATCTTTTCGGGCGCAGGTCAATCGTGCGTCGCAGGCTCGCGGCTTCTGGTGCAACGCTCGGTGCATGCGGAAATTGTCGCGCGGCTGGCCAAGGCCGCACCCCTGATCCCGATGGGCGATCCGCTTGATGAGGTGACCCAGATCGGCCCGATCAGCAATCAGCGCCAGTGGAGCCGGATCAGCGACATGGTGGCGCACAGTATCACCGAGGGCGCGACCATAGCCGCAGGCGGGACAAGACCCCA
>JBOFFB010000055.1:0-5796 GCA_051648385.1 Allobosea sp. | reverse complement strand
CGGTGATCACGCCGAGCTTCTGGGTGCTGCTCGGCATCCTCTTGCTGTTCTCATGGGTGGCACTGGTGGGCGTGGTGCGAGCAGAATTCCTGCGCGCCCGCAATTTCGAATACGTCCGCGCCGCCCGCGCGCTTGGCCTTTCCAGCGGCAAGATAATGGTCAAACACCTGTTGCCCAACGCGATGGTGGCGACGCTGACCTTCATGCCGTTCGTGCTCAATGGCTCGATCACGACGCTGACCTCGCTCGATTTCCTCGGCTTCGGCCTGCCCCCCGGCTCACCCTCGCTCGGCGAGTTGCTGGCGCAAGGCAAGAACAACCTGCAGGCTCCCTGGCTTGGTCTGTCGGGCTTTCTGGTGATTTCGCTGATGCTGTCCTTGCTGGTGTTCATCGGCGAGGCGGTGAGGGATGCGTTTGATCCGCGCAAGACGTTCGCGTGAGGCTGTGGTAAGGTAGGGCATGAACAGGATTGTCAAAGAACACTACCCCGTCGAGAAACTGCCCGAGGATTTGCGGGTGGGGCTTAATCCTCGTACGCGCGTGACGGTAACCGTCATTGAAGAGACCGACTTGCTCACACAAGAACCCGCCCTCATGTCGGCAACTGACGCCTTTCTAGAGTTGGTGGCGGATGTTTCGTCCCCAAAGCGAAGCCGGGAAGAGATTGATGCGTGGGTACGCTCGCTTCGTGATGAGTAACGTTTGTGACTAGTTTTTCATCCATATACGTTGATACCAATGCGTTCATCTACGCATTCGAGGGTGAGAAGACTGACGATAATCTCGCTGTCCGGAACACCCTTGAAACCCTCGGTCCACTTTCTCTCGAAACGAGCGAGCTAACTCTTGCCGAAATGCTGGTGAAGGCCTTTCAAGAGAATGATCAAGCGCGTGTACGACGATATAAAGCTCTCTTTCAGCTGGAAGGTAACGGCTACTTCAAGGTCCGAACTGTGTCGATGAACATCCTCGTGGGAGCAGCTTGGCATCGGGGCATCCAACAGGTCATGCCCGGCAAAGAACGAAAGCTCTATGACTCCATACATGTTGCGACCGCTAGTTTCTGGGGCTGTAGTCACTTCATGACAAGCGACAGACGTATCCGACTTCCCGACAATATGGCCAGGGTTAACCCTACACGTGCCGACATTGATGGGTTTCTGGTATCCCGCTGATGACCTCCCCCCTCCTCTCTGTCGAGAACCTCTCCGTCGCCTTCAGCCAAGGTGGCAAGCAGACGCTCGCCGTCGATGATGTCTCGTTTTCGCTGATGCCCGGCGAGACGCTGGCACTGGTTGGCGAGTCGGGCTCCGGAAAATCCGTCACGGCACTCTCGATCCTCAAGCTCTTGCAGTATCCGCCCGCTTCGCACCCATCAGGCCGCGTGATGTTCATGGGCAAGGACATGCTCAGCGCCAGCGAGGACGAACTCAGGCAGGTGCGCGGCAATGACATCACCATGGTGTTTCAGGAGCCGATGACCTCGCTCAATCCGTTGCACACCATCGAAAAGCAGATTGGCGAGATTCTCGGCCTGCACAAAGGTCTGAGCGGAAACGCTGCCCGCACGCGCACGCTCGAACTGCTCGAACTTGTCGGTATCCGCAACGCTGCCGAGCGGCTTGATGCCTACCCCCACCAACTCTCCGGCGGGCAGCGCCAGCGCGTGATGATCGCGATGGCGCTGGCCAACGAGCCGAAGCTTCTGATCGCTGACGAGCCCACCACCGCGCTCGACGTCACCGTGCAGGCGCAGATCCTCAAGCTGCTCAAGGAACTCCAGCAGCGGCTCGGCATGGCGATGCTGTTCATCACCCATGATCTCGGCATCGTACGCCGCATCTCCGACCGGGTTTGCGTGATGCTGAAGGGCAAGATCGTCGAGGAGGGCAAAGTGGCAGATGTGTTCAGCGCGCCGCAGCACGCCTACACCCAGCGCCTGCTCGCAGCCGAACCGAAGGGCAAGCCGCGGCCGATCCCGCCGGGCGCAAAGACCATTCTTGAAGCCGGGCCGCTGAAGATCTGGTTCCCGATCAAGAAAGGCTTCCTGCGTTCTACCGTCGGCCATGTGAAAGCCGTCGATGGCGTCTCGATCACCATCCGTGAAGGCGAAACCGTCGGAGTGGTCGGCGAATCCGGCTCGGGCAAGACCACGCTTGGCCTCGCGATCCTGCGTCTGATCTCCTCCGAAGGGCCGATTGTCTTTCTTGGGCAGAACATCAACGGCTTGAAGTCCGGCGCGATGCGACCCAAACGCCGCGCCATGCAGGTGGTGTTCCAGGACCCCTATGGCTCGCTCTCCCCTCGCCTTTCGGTCGCGGGTATCGTTGAGGAAGGCCTGCTCATCCAGGAGAAGGGCCTCTCTTACGAGCAGCGCCGCGCGGTGGTCGCGACCGCGCTTTCGGATGTCGGGTTGGACCCTGCGGCCATGGACCGTTACCCGCACGAGTTCTCCGGTGGGCAACGCCAGCGCATCGCCATTGCCCGCACCATGGTGCTGAACCCGTCCTTCGTTGTGCTAGACGAGCCCACTTCGGCGCTCGACATGTCCGTGCAGGCGCAGATCGTCGATCTCCTGCGCGACCTTCAGGACAAGCGCGGGCTGGCCTACATGTTCATCAGCCATGACCTCAAGGTGGTGCGCGCGCTATCGCACCGTGTGCTGGTGATGCAGAACGGCAGGGTGGTCGAACAGGGCGAGGGCGAAGCTATTTTCGCCGCGCCGCAGACGGATTATACCAAGGCGCTGTTCGCCGCCGCCTTCAACCTTGAAGCGCGAGTGGTACAGGACGGCGCCACCCTCGCGGTCCGCGAGTAGGCCATGCCCCGCGCCATGATCATTGTGCTCGATTCGGTCGGCTGCGGGGCATCCGCCGATGCAGCAGAATATGGCGACGCCGGTGCCAACACGCTTGGCCACATCGCGGAGCATTGCGCCTCGGGCCGCGCCGACCGGCCAGGCCTGCGCGAAGGGCCGCTGCACGT
Source organism: Allobosea sp. (assembly GCA_051648385.1). GTDB lineage: Bacteria > Pseudomonadota > Alphaproteobacteria > Rhizobiales > Beijerinckiaceae > Allobosea. The sequence continues at coordinate 2,811 of JBOFFB010000055.1, read as the reverse complement.
GCCGCACATGGCGGCGCTCGGCCTCAGCGGCGCGCACCTCGCCTCCACCGGCCTGCCGCTGGCAGGCGTGCCAATGCCGCCGGTGCCTTTGGGCGAGTATGGCTGCGCCATCGAGATCAGCCAGGGCAAGGACACGCCGTCGGGCCATTGGGAAATCGCCGGCTGCCCGGTGCCGTTCAAGTGGGGCTACTTCCTCGACAAGGAGAGTTCCTTCCCGCCGGAGCTTGTCGCCGCCATCATCAGCGAAGGCAACATCCCCGGCATTCTCGGAAATTGCCATGCGTCAGGCACCGCGGTGATCGGTGATTTCGGGCCTGAGCACATGCGCTATGGCAAGCCGATCTGCTACACCTCGGTCGACAGTGTCTTCCAGATTGCCGCCCATGAGGAGGTGTTCGGGCTGCAACGGCTCTATGACCTGTGCAAGGTTGTGCGCAAGCTGGTCGACCCACTCAGCATCGGCCGGGTGATCGCACGACCTTTCGTCGGCACTCCGTCGAAGGGCTTCCAGCGCACGCCGAACCGCAAGGATTTCGCCATCGCGCCACCAAACGCCACGATCCTGGACCGCGCGCATGAGGCTGGCCGCGCCATCGTCACCATCGGCAAGATCGGCGACATCTTTGCCCATCGCAACACGGCCACGGAAATGAAGGGCATCAGCAACGATGGCCATTTCGACATGGCGGTCGAGACCATGCGCACCCTGCCGGACGGTGGCTTTGCCTTCGTCAACCTCGTCGATTTCGACACCGAATATGGCCATCGCCGTGATGTGCCCGGCTATGCCGCTGCGCTAGAAGCCTTTGATCGGCGGCTGCCGGAATTGCAGGCGTCCATGAGGCCGGGCGATCTTGTCATCATCACCGCCGATCACGGCAATGACCCAAGCTGGCCAGGCACTGATCACACACGCGAACACGTGCCAATCCTGGGTTTCGGCCCCGGCATTGCAGGCCGCGCCATCGGCAAACGCACCAGCTTCGCCGACATCGGCCAGAGCGTCGCCAGCCACCTTGGTCTCAGCCCCCTTCCGGCAGGGACAAGCTGGAGATGATGGGTTGATTTGATGCCCACCATCGTTTATCCAGCGGCGGCTGACGGTTGTTCGCGCGCACCATTCGCCCGACCCAACACGCCCGGCGCTGCGGTAGCTCAGTGGTAGAGCACACCATTGGTAATGGTGAGGTCGAGAGTTCAATCCTCTCTCGCAGCACCAGCCACTCCTAGTCGAACCGATGATTTTCCGGTTCTGGCAGAGAAGGCTGGCGATTTCCGAGTCTTAGGCATAAACCCCTCGCTCAGAGAGAGCCGAAAACAGAGAATTTCAGGCGCTTAGCGGGACCGAATTCCGGGCGATTCTCGGCACCCGTGAGGGCATTTTCCGGGTGCAACCGGAGCACAATCCAGAGAGCGGTTCGAATTCGGGCAGAGACCGGTTCGAACGTCAGGAAAGCGCCCCCATTGCGGTCGCGACAGCCTTGGGAGTAACGGACCAAAACCGGACGTCTAAAGAGCATCCAGAACGTAGGGCAATTCACTTGTCTGCGCGGACGTTGCGCCCTAAGCCGTTTGAATGCACATCGACAGTACAGCGGGCACGAAGAATGACATCGGCTAGCCCTTCGAGTGAAAAGGTAGACGGCATCGCGATTGGTGTGAGGGAGTTGACATGAGCAATGTCAACGTAAGGAGGCTGGTCGAGAATATCCGATCGGGGACCAACGTCTATACCCCGCTGGTCGAACTGGTGGTCAACGCCATTCAGGCCGTCGATCAGAGGGGCATCAAGAATGGCCTCATACAGATCGAAGTCCTACGAAGCGGCCAAGCGGACATGATCGACCGCCTTGAGGATATCGACGGGTTCATCGTCAAGGACAATGGAGTCGGCTTCACGAAGGTCAATCGCGATTCATTCGACACGCTCTATACAGAGCAAAAGATCGCCGATGGCGGCAAAGGGTTCGGCCGGTTCACCTGCCTAAAATACTTCAACCACGTGAAGGTGGCTAGCACCTTCGCTGATGGCGATGCGTTCCACGATCGGTCCTTCAGGATGGGCCTCGACAAAGACATCATCGTTGAGGAGAAAATTGCCGATTCCGAGAAGCAGGAGACGGGTACTGCCATCGAGATTTCCAGCATTAGGTCGGTGAAGTTTCCGGATAAGCGCCTCGACACCGTCAGCCGCGTTATCGTCGAAAGGCTGTTACCATATTTCGTAGACAAGGATCGCGCCTGTCCGCGTATCGTGATCCGTGAAGCGAAGGAGCCTTCTGGTGGGGTCTCTCTCAACGATTATCTGGGCAAGGAAAACAGCCAGATTGTCGAGATGCAGGTTGAACGGGGCACGTTCGAACTCACAGCCGACGAAGAGGCCAAGGAGTTTCAGGTCCGCGTCTTCAAATTCTATGCGCCGAGGTCGGCAAAGAGCAAAGTCAGTCTCGTCGCGCATCGGCGCGAAGTGACCGATAACCCACTTCAGGCCTACATACCTGAATTCGCAGAAGAGTTTTATGAGCCTGGCCCCGACCCAGATCAGTCCAAGGGGCGCAATTTCGTCGTCAAATCCTATGTTTTCGGCGACTACCTCAATGAGAACGTATCGCTCGAAAGGGGCGAATTCCGCTTCCAGGTTGACAGCGACCTGTTGACTGGCATCTCCCAAAGCGAAATTGAGCAGAAGGCAGCCGAAATCGCGCAGTCGGCAGTGGGCTCGGAAATTGCTGAGCGGAAGAGTCGCAAGCAGGCGCGTATAGTCGACTATGTGTCGACCGACGCACCTTGGCACCGGACGCTCGCGAATGA
>JBOFFB010000054.1:0-12319 GCA_051648385.1 Allobosea sp. | reverse complement strand
CTTGGCGATGATCTGATCACGCAGAATTTCCCGATGATCCACGCGGTCGGCAAAGCCTCGCCGCGCGCGCCGCGCCTGATCGACCTGACATGGGGTGATGCCGCCCATCCAAAGGTCACGCTGCTGGGCAAGGGCGTGGTCTTCGACACGGGCGGGCTCAACATCAAGCCCGACAGCTCGATGCTCTTGATGAAGAAGGACATGGGCGGGGCCGCGTCCGCGATCGCCGCCGCCCGCATGGTGATGGCGTCAAGGCTGCCGGTGCGGCTGAGATTGCTGGTACCCGCTGTCGAGAACGCCATTGCCGGCAATGCTTTCAGGCCGGGCGACGTGCTGCAAAGCCGCAAGGGTCTCAGCGTCGAGATCGGCAATACCGACGCCGAGGGCCGCCTCATCCTCGCCGATGCTCTGGCACTCGCCGATGAGGAGACCCCCGCATTTCTCGCCGACTTTGCCACCCTGACGGGTGCCGCACGCGTGGCGCTCGGGCCTGACCTGCCACCCTTTTACACCCATGACGAGAAGCTGGCGGCAGACCTCGCGCGCATTGCGGCCCGCGTCAACGATCCGGTCTGGCGTCTGCCGCTCTGGCACCCTTATGATGCGATGCTGGATTCGAAGATCGCCAGCCTCAACCACATCTCGGGCGGCCCCTTCGCAGGCTCGATCACGGCGGCCCTGTTCCTCAATCGATTTGTGAACAATGCGTCGGCTTACGTCCATTTCGACGTCTATGCCTGGAACCCGGCAGCCAAACCTGGACGCCCCGACGGTGGGGAGGTGCAGGCGGCGCGGCTGATCCATGCCCTGCTCAAGGAGCGCTATCCGTCCCATTGAGGGTTCATTCACGCAAATCATGGCACACGAGATGGTGGGACCGGTGCTGGTAAGGGCAAATTCATGGCAGAGGTGATCAAGCCCGCTCAGGCACTTTACATGTGGCGGGATGTCAATCTCGATCTCGTGCGCGCCGGCGCTCCGGACTTGTCGTCGCGGCAGTATGCAATCCTGATGACCATCTACCTCGATCTGCCGCCCCACACCGTGCGTGGTCTTGCCGAGAAGCTGCATGTGACCAAACCCGTGATCACGCGTGCTCTCGATACCATGGGCAAGCTTGGCCTCGTGACGCGCGAGCGGGACACCCTCGACAAGCGCAACGTCATCATCAAACGCACGGTTGCCGGCGCTCAGGCTGTGGATCATCTTGCCGAACTCATTGTGACCGAACTCAAGGATCTCAATCGCTGATGTCCCCGCCAGACCGCCGCCTGCATGCTTTTCGCCCCGATTTGGCCGATGTTGCGCTCAAGGGCCGCGTCGAGGCCGAGGCCTTTGTTGCGGCCACGCCGATGCAGGTGATCACCCACACAGCGCCGCTGCACCGCGAGCCGCGCAAGGATGCGCCGCTTGATAGTGAGGCGCTCTGTGGCGAGATCGTCAACGTCTTTGAGACGGGCGAGGGCTGGGCCTGGTGCCAGCTCGCATCCGATGGTTATGTAGGCTACCTGCCGTCAGAGCGGCTTGGGCCGCCCGCGCTGCCTGCGACACACCGCATCAGCGCCGTGCGCACTTTCGCCTATCCCGGCCCGTCGATGAAGCTGCCGCGCACCATGACGCTGTCACTCGGCTCGCGCGTGCACGTCATTGACCGGCAAGGTGATTTCGCCATGGTTGCCGGCGTTGCAGGGTTGGCGAAATCATATGTCTGGTTCGCGCATCTGAGTGCTCTTGACCACCACGCCAGTGATCCTGTTCTTGTGGCCGAGCAGTTGATTCATGCGCCATATCTGTGGGGCGGAAAATCAAGCCTTGGTCTCGATTGCTCCGCGCTGGCCCAGCTTGCGCTCGATGCCGCTGGCGTCGCGGTGCTGCGTGACAGCGACATGCAGGAGCGCAGCATCGGTCTGCCACTGGCCATTGCGCCTGATCTGTCCGGCCTGCAGCGCGGCGATCTTGTTTTCTGGAAGGGTCATGTCGGGTTGATGCAGGACGCGCACCACCTCCTTCATGCCAATGGGCATCACATGCTGGTCGCGAGTGAGCCATTGCGCGTCGCTGTCGACCGCATCCACGCCAAGGGCGGTGGACCAGTGACCAGCATCAGACGTATCGGCTAGAGCATTGCGCACAAAAGCATGCCCTCGCGAAGGCGAGGGTGGGTACCGGTTTTGTGCGCAATGCTCTATCTTATTATGATCGATCATCTCTCCGCATTGAGATGGATTCCATCTCAATGCAGGATGATCTAAGGCTCATCCGTAGCGGTGCAGGCTTGATCCGTTGCGCTTGAGCCAGGCCTCGGCCTCCTCGGTGCGCGGGCACAGCTTGTGCGTCAGCGCCCAGAAGCGGTGCGAATGGTTCATCTCCTTCAGATGCGCCACTTCATGCGCCGCGAGATAGTCGAGCACCAGTTCGGGGGCCATGATCAGGCGCCAGGAGAAGCTGAGATGACCCTTCGACGAGCATGAGCCCCAGCGGCTTGCCGTGTCACGAACCGCGATCTTGCGAGCGGGGATACCAAGCGCCTTGGTATGCTTGTCGACGGCAAGCCCGAGATCCTTCAGCGCTTCCTTCTTGAGAAAGTCCGTCACGCGCCTTGAAACATGGGCGCTGTCACCGCTGACAGCGAGGATATGGGCGCCATCACGATCGGTGGTGGCTCGGGTCACGCCGCGGATGGTGGACCAGTGCACGATGCGGTGCGGCACGCCGCGCACCGGCACCAGCGCCCCTGCCGCGAAGGCCACCACGTCAGGGCGTTTGGCCAGCCTCGTCGCGATCCAGCCGCCATGGGCCTCGGCGAACACGCGCGCTGATTTCAGATCCGCTCTCTCCGGCAAGGTGAGCACGATTTCGCCGGACGCATTGGAAACACGCAACGTGAAGCGGCGCGCCGTCGCCCGGCGCTTGACGGCCACCTTGAAGCGGCTGGTGCCATGGCTGACTTCGATATGATCAGGATCAGGCGTCGGGGCGAACAGCGAAAAGCGCATTGTGCCGCAAACTGCCGGATTCGCCGTGATTTTGGAAGGGCCGGTGAAAGGAGCCGGGAGATTTCCCGGCCCGTTCAAGTGATCAGGCTGACTTCACGGCCCTGATCTGTTTGCGGGCCGCCTGCGCGCTGTCATTGCTGCGTGCCTTTGCTGCGTCCATGTCGAGCGAGAGCATGAAATCGGCGATGCGTGGCGCAATTTCGGAGCGGAAGCGCGAGCCGTTGAACACGCCGTAATGTCCGACGCCAAGCTGCACATAGTGCACGCGCTTGCTGTCAGGGATGTTGACGCACAGATCTTGCGCAGCTTCAGTCTGGCCGATGCCGGAGATGTCGTCGTTCTCGCCCTCGACCGTCATCAGCGCCACGCGCCGGATGGCTGTGAGGTCCACCGGCTTGTCGCGGTGCATCATCTCGCCCTTCGGCAGCTGATGCTTGCAGAACACAACATCGACAGTCTGGAGGTAGAACTCGGACGTGAGATCCATCACGGCCATGTACTCGTCGTAGAATTCGCGGTGCTTCTCAGCCGAGTCGCCATCGCCCTTGACGAGGTGACGGTACATGTCGCGGTGTGCCGATACGTGCTTGTCCATGTTCATCGCCATGAAGCCGGACAGCTGCAGGAAGCCGGGATAGACTTGGCGGAACGCACCCGGATACGCCATGGGCACCCGCACTAGGCAGTTGCGCTTGAACCATTCAAGCCCGCGCTCCTGTGCAACCTTGTTGACGGCGGTCGGCGCGCGGCGTGTGTCGATCGGCCCACCCATCAGCGTCATCGAGCGTGGTGCAGCGGGGTCGTTCTCGGCTTCCATCCGCGCAACAGCTGCGATGACCGGTACGGCTGGCTGACACACGGCCATCGCATGCGTGTCCGGCCCAAGCATCTGGAAAATGGCGATCAGGTAGTCGATATAATCGTCAAGATCGAAGGTCATGCTCGCAGGTACCATGCGGGCGTCGGTCCAATCGGTGATGTAGACCTCATGGCCGGGCAAAAATGCTTCGACTGTGCCGCGCAGCAGCGTCGCGTAATGGCCCGACATCGGCGCGACGATCAGCACCTTGGGGCCGGCTTTCTGGCCGGGAGGCAGGGCGCGCTCGAAGTGGATCAGTTTGCAGAATGGCCGCTCCCACACGATCCGTTCAGTGACGGCAACGCGTTGGCCACCGACGAGCGTGGTGGGCAGGTCGAATATCGGCTTACCGTAGCGGCGCGTTGTGCGCTCGAACATCTCCGCAGATGCAGCCATGGCCTTGCCAAATGGCGTATGTGTCAGCGGATTGGCCGGATTCTTGAACATCAGCTGGGTCGCATCTGACATGGCCCTTGCCGGGCCCATCATCATGTGTGCGGCTTCGTAAAGATTGTAAGCAAGTGTCATTCAAACCCCGCTTGTGACAAACCTGACAACATGGCCCAATGCCTTGTCGGCCCATGTTGCACTGCACATTAGACGCAACGTAGTGCCTTTGTCAGCTTATTCAATCACGTATTGGACTAAGGAAGTGTGATGCTGCCTGATTACGGTGAATAGCGGCGCTTTGCCGTCGTGGATTCGCAGACGAGGCGGGGTAAGGAGCACAATGGCTGATCATCTGGACATTGCTTTGGCGCGTGCCTCGCGCCGCCTCAGGCTCGATACGCTCGTCAGATTGCGCTGGCTTGCGGTGCTGGGACAAGGTCTCGCCATCGCCTTTGTCGCGCTTTGGTTGGGTTTCGAGGTGCCGCTCGCGCCATGCATCGGCCTCTTGACGGCCTCGGTCTGGCTCAACATCGCACTGCGTGTGCGCTACCCCATGAGCCATCGTCTCAGCGACCGGGCTGCAACAGGCTTGCTGGCTTATGATGTCCTTCAGCTTGGCGCGTTGCTCTATGTGACCGGCGGGCTCGAAAACCCGTTTGCGTTGCTGTTTGTGGCTCCCGTGCTGATTTCGGCCACGGCCCAGCCACCGGTCCATACGCTGGCGCTCGGCGGCCTTGTCGTCGGCTCGGCGAGCTTTCTTGCCTTCTTTCACTTGCCTCTGCCTTGGGACAAGGCGAGACCGCTCGATCTGCCGTCGCTCTACGTGGGCGGCATCTGGGTCTCGATCCTGCTGGGTGTGGCCTTCACGGCGATCTACGCCTGGCGCGTGTCAGCGGAGGCCGATGATCTGGCCGAGGCGCTGACTGCTGCCGAGATGGTGATGGCGCGCGAGCAGCACCTGTCGCAGCTCGACGGATTGGCGGCTGCAGCCGCCCATGAGCTTGGCACGCCGCTGGCCACTATCACGCTGGTCGCCAAGGAAATTGCCAACGCTGCGCAGCCGGGCTCGGCGCTGGCCGAAGACATTGCGTTGCTCAGGCAGGAGGTGGACCGGTGCCGCAAGATCCTGTCGACGCTGACCTCGCTCGATGAGGACAGTGGTCCGCTTTCGACGTTCGTGCTGAGCCAGTTGCTCGAAGAGATTGCAGGTCCGCAGCGGCCTTTTGGCGTGCCGATCCTGGTTGCAGCGACTGGTGCCGGCGACGAGCCGGTGATGCGCCGCAACCCCTCGGTGCTCTACGGCATCGGCAATCTCGTCGACAACGCGGTGGATTTCGCAACATCGTCGGTGACGCTGTCGGGGTCATGGACGGCAACGCGGGTCGAGATTGTGGTCAAGGATGATGGGCCGGGGTTTGCGCCCGACATCCTTCTCCGGGCGGGCGAGCCCTACATCACCTCGCGTGGCCGCAACCGTGAACGTGATCGTGCCTCCGGTAGCGTGCGGCAAGACAAGATTGCCCGCCAGGGGCTCGGGTTAGGCCTGTTCATCGCCAAGACACTGCTGGAGCGTTCGGGTGCACAGGTCGTGTTTGCCAACAACTCGCGAGATCAGGGCGGTGCTCGCATCACAGTGTCATGGCCGCGCAAGGCTTTCGAGGCGCGCACCAGTGTCGCAGGGCTTGAACATTGGAAGCCGGTGCCCAACCTCAGGAGCAGTGAGACAATTTGATCCAGTGCTGATGCGGCACGTATGCCTCATTAGAGCATTGCGCACAAAAGTGGGTACCGGTTTTGTGAGTACGCAATGCTCTATCTTATTATGATCGATCATCTTTCCGCATTGAGATGGAACCCATCTCAATGCGGGATGATCTAGAAACTCTGTAAATGTTGAGAAGGAAATGGCGTCGTGATGACGGCACTTGTTGAGGTCAGCGTGGCTGCACGCGAGATGAGCCTGCTTTTGGTGGATGATGACAAGCCATTCGTGACGCGCCTTGCCCGCGCCATGGAGGCGCGCGGCTATTCGGTGCGAACCGCCGAAAGCGTGGCAGACGGCCTTGCTGCGGTTGATACCTTCCCCCCCGCCTTTGCTGTGATCGACATGCGCCTGCGCGACGGCAACGGGCTCGACGTGATTGCACGGCTCAAGGAACGCCGGCCCGATGCACGCGGTGTGATCCTCACGGGCTATGGCAACATCGCTTCCGCTGTGAGCGCCGTGAAGATGGGCGCTGTCGACTATCTCGCCAAGCCCGCCGACGCCGACGAGATCCACGCAGCCCTTGGCGCTGCTCCCGATGCTCGCCCCGATCTGCCCGAAAATCCGATGTCGGCAGACCGTGTGCGCTGGGAACACATCCAGCGCGTCTATGAGCTTTGCGACCGTAATGTCTCTGAAACCGCTCGCCGACTTCAGATGCACCGTCGCACCTTGCAGCGCATTCTGGCAAAACGCGCCCCGCGCTGATCGCTATATCCCGCGCTCAAAATCCGGGTCGTCCAGTCGCATGAGCCGTGACGCCGCCAGTTGTGCGAAAGCGAGCGTGACGGCTTTGCGCCGCGCCGGGGACAATCTGATGCTTGGTGGCGGCCGGAGCAGTTCTCCGCCATAGGCATCCGCCACGATGAGCCCGACATGGGCCGGAATCAGGTCGGGCGGAAACTCAGGTGCGACGGCGAAAGCAAGTCCGTCGCAATAGTCCGCATACTCGTGCCATTTCACATCAACCCTGAAATCGGCAAGCCCTGACTTGACTTCGATGATCCAGATCTCGTGATTGGGCCGGATCGCCACGAGGTCGGCGCGCCGACCGTTGGCAAAGGCCATTTCGGCGACAACAGCATATCCCGATTGCCGAAGAAGGCGCGTCGCCCCGCGTCGCACTGCCAATGTGATGTCCGGGCGGGCTACTTCGGCGACATCCATACGCCCTGAAGTGATGTCCGCCATGGGCCAGGCAGCCAAAATCTAGTGCATTGAACGCCGGGGCGTATCCAGCGTGTCGATCAACTCTCGCAGGCCACGCAGGTGCGGATCGATTTCGAGCGCGATCGTCAGGGCCGCCTTGGCTTCAACCGGGCGGCGCTGGCGAACACAGATCTGGGCAAAGCCGGAAATCGCACCGAAATGGCGGGGCTCAAGCTGCAATGTGCGCTCGATGTCGGCAAGGCAGGCTTCGTCCTGCCGGGCGATGAATGCCAGGATGGCGCGCTTGTTCCACGCTTCGGGCCAATCCGGATAGCGGGCCACAAGTTCGTCAAGGATAGGCTTTGCAAGATCGAATGCACCAGCAGCCATCGCCTCGCAGGCATTGGCCATCGCGGTTGCTGCCATGCCTTCGGGATGGCTGATCCAGAGCGCCCATATCAGATCCTCGATGTCGTCTGGATCATTGGCGGGATCAGGCTTGCCAAGTTCACGGAACAGGCCGTTGAGACGCTTGGGCAGATGTGTGGCTGGCGGCCGGGTCTTGGCGTCGAGCACAAGGCCAAGCACCCTGTCGAGCGGGTCTGCCGGGCGTTGACCAGGCGCGCGGGAGGACGCAGCCGTCATGTCAATTCTCCAAGTGCCATCTTGCGTTTGCGGAAATTCCGGAGACTGCGCTGGCTCGTATCCAGGTTGAATATCTGACTACGTATTTTCCAGTATACCTGCTTCTACGTAGATTGCATCATGCAAGATCGGTTGCAGCGAAGTTTTTTGCACGTGCGAAGAAGCAGGCATTGTCCCATGCCTGCAGGCTGGAAAATGACGGGTTAGAGCATTGCACAAAAGTGGGTGCCGGTTTTGTGCAATGCTCAATCTTATGATGATCTAGCTGGCGTCTCGCGTGAGCTCATGCACCAGCATGGCTGCTGCAAGATCTTCGAGCGATGCGCCGACGGATTTGAACAGCGTGATTTCGTCATCGCTGCGGCGCGGCGTTATGCGTCCAGTCACCAGATCGAACAAGGTGCCGATGACCTTCTCGGCACTGTAGGCTCCGGCCTTGATGGCAACAGCGACATCGCCGCCCTCTTTGAGCGCAGCTGCGGTGTCAACCAGCACACGGGCCCGCTGCAGGGCTTCGTCATCAGCCTCGCGCATCGACATGTTGAAGGCACCGACGAGGTCGAGATGCGCGCCGGGTTTGAGCCAATTTCCCATGATCAACGGAGTGGTCGACAACGTGGCGCAAGAGATCAGGTCAGCTTCACCGGTTGCAGCTTCTAGATCGTTTACAGCACGGGCCTTGATGCCGCGATCCCGCATGTCCTTGGCCAGAGCCTCCGCGCTGGCTGGTGAGCGGTTCCATATGTCGACGTCCGTGATCGGCAGGACGCTGGAATGTGCCTCGATCAGAAAACGGGCCAGCGCTCCCGCGCCAACCATCAGCATGCGGCTGGCATCGCGCCGTGCCATGGCTTGCGAAGCGAGGGCAGACGCCGCCGCAGTGCGCCAGAGGGTGAGCCGTGCGCCATCCAGCGCGGCAAGCGGCGTGCCGGTCTCGCCGTCCATCAGCACATAGAGCCCGGCAATGCTGGGCAGGCTGCGGGCGGAATTGCCCGGAAACACCGTGACGATCTTCGTGCCGACAAACGCGGGTGTTGCGCCTGTCGCGGTCCAAGCCGGCATCAGCAGCAATGTGGCGTCCGCATCGGGCCGCGCGATGTGATGATGGTGCCGCACGGGCGCGGTGATGCCGCCGCGAAACGCACCAGCAAGGGCAGGGATCAGTCGCTCGAAGCTGAGGACATCGTCGATGGACGCTGCATTGATGAGTTTCATCGCCTCAGCGCACGGACGGCAGGCTGGCAAGCGAACTTTCAGGCGTCGCGGCCTTCAAGTTCGCAGTCTCGTTCGATAGCCGGTTGACCTCACGCTTGAGCTGACGTTCGGCCTTGCGGTGGTGGCCTTGCGCCAACCATGCTGCAACTCCGCCGAGCACGATGCCAATCGCCAACGCTGCGAGCGCCACGGTAAACAACGGCACGTCGACGAACAAGGCCGGTGCCTCGCGCGAGAACGGATCGAAAGAGACCCGAATGGTCTGCCGGTTGGCCACGGCAAACAACACGATGGCAAGTGCTGCCGGAATGGCCAAAAGCATTTTCAGAAAACGCAACATTCCAGTTCCCCGTCAGGCAGTATTGGTGATTGTTGCAGCCACCTCAGGCCTTGCCGTTCAGCTTCAGCCTGAGATCCTTGCCCGTCTTGAAAGTCGGCACGGACTTTTCGTCCACTGGTACGGCTTCTCCAGTGCGGGGGTTGCGGCCAACTCGGCCTTCGCGCTTCTTGGTGGCAAATGCGCCGAAGCCGCGCAATTCCACCCTGTCGCCATTGGCCAGTGCACCCACGATCTCGTCGAGGATCGCATTGACGATGTTCTCGACGTCGCGCTGATAAAGGTGAGGGTTGCGGTCAGCGATGCGCTGCACAAGTTCGGATTTGATCATGTCGGGCTCATAAGCGCTTGAGATAGCTCATTTTTCAAGCGCAGGCTGCCAGAGCGCCAGCGCCCCGTCAAGGCGTGTGCCGGGCTCGATCATGCCCGCACGCAAGAGCGCGGAGGCAAAACCGTCGAATCCTGCCGCAGCCGCCAGCCGTCCCGCCCCTGACCACAGTCCGAATGCGTCGGCTTCGCTGCGGCGTTTCCAGTCGCGAATCGGTAGCGATTTGGCAACATTTCGCTCGCTTTCGAGCCAGTTCACCGCCTGTTGCTCGGAGCCGATCACATCAACCAGCTTGCGCTCAAGCCCTTGGCGACCTGTGTGAACGCGTCCGTCAGCGACGACCGCAAGCTCTGCCTCGCTCAATTTGCGGCGTTCGCTGACCAGCCCCTTGAACCAGTCATAGTGGTCTTTCACCACCTGTTCGAGCGCAGCGCGTGCTTCCGGCGAGGTCGGCTCGAAGCCGCTCGGGGCGGCTTTCAGCGGGCTCGACTTGATTGATTCGACATTGACGCCGACCGTGTCGAGCAGTTTGGCGAAGTTTGGAAACTGGAACAGCACGCCGATCGAACCGACCAGCGAGGTTTGCTGTGCCACGATCCTGTCCGTGCCCATGGCCGCAATATAGCCGCCTGAGGCCGCGAGACCGGTGACCACGGCTGCGGTGGGTTTCTCGGTGGAGAGCTGGCGCAGCGCCAGGTACACCGCTTCGGAGCCGGATACGGTGCCGCCGGGCGAATCGATCTGCACCAGCACGGCCTTTACCGATGATGAGCGGCGAACGTCACGAATGAGACGCAGCGTGCGCTCATCACCCGTGATCACGCCCTCGATCTTGAGACGCGCCACGTGGTCACCACCGCCCGGGAGGACCTTACGGCCGCCAAAGGCATAGCCAAGGCCAATCACGCCAACGAGCGCGCCGATTACACCAAGCACGCGCCACAGCGTCAGTCGGCGGCGCATCTTGCGACGATCAGCAATCAGATCAGCCTGCAGGCTCATGGCACACTCCGAAGTTGGCTGCTTCTTATCAGTGCAGCGCGCCGCCCACAAAACAAAAACCCGCGCGCAAAAAAACCCGCGCGAAAGTGTCGCGCGGGTTCCGATGGTTTTGGCTGGGATCCTGGATCGAGCTCGCGCTCGTCCAGGATGATCACATCGCCTTGGGCGACGTGATCACTTCTTCTCGCCGGCTTTCTTGAGTGCTGCACCAAGGATGTCGCCAAGCGATGCACCCGAATCGGACGAACCGAACTGGGCAATCGCTTCCTTCTCCTCGTGCATTTCGAGTGCCTTGATCGAGACCTGGACCTTGCGGGCCTTCTTGTCGAACATCAGCACGCGGGCATCGACCTTCTCGCCGACGGCGAAACGCTCTGGGCGCTGGTCGCCGCGATCACGGGCCAGTTCCGCCCGCTTGATGAAGGTCATGAAGTCGGTGCCGATGATTTTCACATCGAGCCCGGCTTCCTTCACTTCAGTGATCTCGCAGGTCACGACCTGGTTCTTCTTGAGCTCGCCTGCGTCCGCAAATGGGTCGCCCCCAAGCTGCTTGAGACCAAGCGAGATGCGCTCCTTCTCGACATCCACATCGAGAACGACCGCTTTGAGCATGTCGCCCTTCTTGTATTCCTCGATGACCTGTTCGCCCGGACGATTCCAGTCGAGATCGGACAGGTGGATCATGCCGTCGATGTCGTTGTCGAGGCCAAGGAACAGGCCGAACTCGGTCTTGTTCTTGACTTCGCCTTCGACAACCGTGCCAGACGGGAACTTCTCGGCAAACAGCTCCCACGGGTTGCGCAGCGTCTGCTTGAGGCCGAGCGAGATGCGGCGCTTGACCTGATCGACTTCCAGAACCGAGACGTCCACTTCCTGCGAGGTGGAGACGATCTTGCCCGGATGCACGTTCTTCTTGGTCCAGCTCATTTCCGAGACGTGGATCAGGCCTTCGATACCGGGTTCCAGCTCCACGAACGCACCATAATCGGTGATGTTGGTGATGCGGCCCGACAGCTTCTGGCCAACCGGGTAGCGGGCGGCGATGCCATCCCACGGGTCCGCCTGCAGCTGCTTGATGCCAAGCGAGATGCGGTGCGTGTCCTGGTTGATCTTGATGATCTTGACCTTGACCGATTGGCCGATGGTGACGACCTCGGACGGGTGGTTGACGCGGCGCCAGGCCATGTCTGTGACGTGCAAGAGGCCGTCAATGCCGCCGAGATCGACGAAGGCACCATATTCGGTGATGTTCTTGACGACGCCGTCGACTGCCTGACCTTCTTCGAGGCTGGCAACCAGCTCGGAGCGGGCTTCGGCGCGGGTTTCTTCGAGAACGGTGCGGCGCGAGACCACGATGTTGCCGCGGCGGCGGTCCATCTTGAGGATCTGGAAAGGCTGCACCTGGTTCATCAGCGGGCCGACATCGCGGATCGGGCGGATATCGACCTGGCTGCGTGGCAGGAAGGCCGTCGCGCCGTCGAGGTCGACCGTGTAGCCGCCCTTGACCGCATTGAAGATGGTGCCGTTGACCTTCTCGTTGGCTTCGAAGGCACGCTCAAGCTTGACCCAGCTCTCTTCGCGGCGGGCCTTGTCGCGGCTGATGACCGCTTCGCCCATCGCATTTTCGACGCGG
>JBOFFB010000053.1:0-3440 GCA_051648385.1 Allobosea sp. | reverse complement strand
CGAGATGGCGCGTGTCGCGGCCTGAATCCATGGCCTGACTTGCGGCTTCCACCAAAGCCCACGCGGCCGCGAGCGCCGTCGCCGATACTGCAAGCTCGTTTCGCCAAACAGGATGCTGCATCAGCTGCTTGCCAAATGTCTGCCGCGTCTCGCCATGGGCTTGCGCAAGGCGGAGCGCTGCGGACACCATGGCGCAGCACATTGCTGCCACGTAGATTCGCGCGCCATTGATTTCACCGAGAATGGCCTTGAAGGCAGTTCCCGGCGGCAGGATCATGCGATCCGTCGGCACCAGACAACGTGTCAACCGAAAGCCCCCGGTGCCAATGCTGGCCTGCCCGATTTCCGTATCAATGGGATATCGCTGGCAGGAAGGGCCCGTCAGATCGACGAGAAAAGCCCCGATGCCGGCAACCTGCCCACGATCGCCACACTGTGCATAGACGATCGCGAGCTTTGCGTGACGGGCGTTGACGATCCAGGTCTTCTCGCCGTCGAGGAGCCAGCCACCCTCAACCGGTTGCGCAGTGCAAGCCATGGCACCGACATCCGAGCCCGCATCTGCTTCGGTCAAGGCAGTGCAGGCCGTGGCTTGCCCGGCCAGCAACTCCGGCAAAAGGGACTTTGCAACCGCATCAGGCGCGGTCGTCGCGATCCGCTTCGCCACATTGTGCGTGTTGACCAGCGACATCGCGAGACCAAAGTCGACGGCTGCGATGATCGCGCAAGCCTCCATCTTCGCCTGGAAGTCAAAACCAAGACCGCCAGAAACGGTCGGCACTTCGATTCCTGTCAGGCCGATCTCAGCTGCGCGCGCGAAGACGTCACTGTCCGGCGTCTGACCTTTCGCCCAGTGCGGCGCGCCCTTGGCGACGACGTCACGGGTAAATTCGCGCACCCGCGCCAGGAATACGGCCCTCTCGTTATTGACCATGGCGTTTCCCTGACCGACTGACCCTTGTGACCAGTGTCTTGCCGATCCCGACAATGCCGGTCGGCATGAAGATCGTCGCGAGAACCAGGATCAGACCATAGAGGATCAGGCGGAAGCTATCGGCGAAGCGCAGCAATTCCGGCAGGAAGACCACGAGGAAAGCACCGATCACCGGCCCGGCAATTGTGCCGGTTCCACCGAGAATGACGGCAAGGATCGCATCGAGAGACTGGGCGACGCCAAAGATTTCCGGATTGATGAAACCCTGGAAATGCGCATAGAGCGCGCCTGCCAGGCCCGCATACATCGCCGATATGACGAAAGCGAAGAGCTTGTATTTCCAGGCCGTGATGCCGATGGCGCCAACCAGATCCTCGTTTTGCCGGATGGCGCGCAGGATCTCGCCCACGCGCGACCGGGCGATCAGTGCGGCCAACCCGGTCAACGCAGCCGCAAGGCTCAGGGCCAGATAGAAGAACGCCTCCCGGTCACCGCCCCACGGCTTGGGAATATTGGAGATTCCACCTTCACCGCGGGTCAGTTCTCGGAAGTTGACGAGTATGATGACGATGATGAGGTTGAACGCCATGGTGACGATGGCGAAATAGTGCCCCTTCACCCGCAAACTGGGATAGCCCGTCAAAAGCGCGAAGAACGCCGTCACCAGCGGTGCTGCCGCGATGGTGGCCCAGAGTGGCCACTGGAAGTTGATGCCGATCAGCGTGGAACTGTAAGCACCGATGCCCATGAAACCGGCCTGCACGATCGAGACATAGCCGGTATAGCCCTGGATCAGGTTCTGGCCCTGTGCGACGATCACCCAGATCAGCGCCAGAACGCTGAGATGAAGGTAGTACTTCACGGTCAACAACTGAGGCAGGGCTGCGAGCAGGGCCAGCGCCAGCAGCCATGGGAGAATGCTGAGGGGCCGGCTCATGGCGCACGCCCGAGCAGTCCTTGCGGACGAAAGAGCAACACAAGAATCATGACCACGAAGGCGATGACGTCCTTGTAGGCTGACGAAATGAAACCGGCAGCAATGGACTCAGTGATGCCGAGCACGGTTCCGCCAAGGATTGCGCCGGGAAACGACCCAAGACCTCCGAGGATCAGGACGGCGAAGCCCTTCACAACCAGCCCCTCGCCGATTCCCGGCGCAATGGCGAACAGCGCTCCCACCATGATGCCGGCTGCGACGCCAAGCGCCGTCGAGATTCCGAAGACAATCAGCGGGATGGTGTTCACGTTGACACCCATCAGGATCGCTGCATCTCGGTTCTCCGCTACCGCCCTGATGGCCTGGCCTGTTTTGGTTTTCTCGACGAATATCATCATGGCGATGACAAGCAGGATAGCCGCGACGATCACGTAGAGCCGCAACTCCGGCACCGTGATGCCATTGAGGCGGAAGACACGGCTGAGCGTTGTCGGGATGACCACCTGCTCGTGCCCGAAGAACTGCAGGTTCAGCCCTTCCACCATCATCGTGAGCCCGAGAGCCACGATGAAGGCGTTGATGTGATTGGCGTTGCGGACGGGCCGATAGGCCAGCATTTCCACCAGCACCCCCAACAATACACCGACAGCCAGAGCGAGTGGGATTGCCGCCACGAGCGGCAATCCGTGCCCCGTCACCAGAAAGTAGGTGAGGTAGCCGCCGAACATCGAGATCGAGCCATGGGCAAAATGCGCGATGCCGAGGATGCCGAAAACGGTCGTCAGGCCAAGGGCGATCAGGACGTAGACACCGCCGATTGCCAGACCGTTGATCGTCTGCTGGAGGATTTCGATGAGCATCGGCCTGTCCGCGCTGTCACTTCAGCGTGCTGAGGAACTGCGAGTAGGCCTTGGCGTCCGAAGCAAGTTCCTGGACGAAGACCCACTTGCCCTTTTGCCACTGGAAAGCACCATTGGACGTGTAGGCCTGCCCATTCTCATCGAACATCTTTCCGTCGACTGGCTGGTACTGCATGACGACCTGTGCCGGAACCGGCAGGGTGCGGAGTGCCTTCGCCACGGCTTCCGTGTTGTCGACAGTGCCAGCAGCTTCGATTGCCGCTTTCAGCGCATAGAGCTGGTCATAGGCGTAGGGCGAACTTGGTGACGGCGAAGCCTTGAACATCTTGGTGTAGTTCTCGTGATAGGCGATGCCGGTCTTGCTGGCGGACTCCAGCGTCAGCTCGGTTGGCCGCAGGTCCCAGACGCCTTCCATTTGCACGCTTGTTGTGACGCGCAAGAACTGTTCTTCACTGCCACTGGTGAAACCGTAGCGCGGCACATTCAGACCAAGCTCAACCGACTGGCGATAGACGAAGGCTGCAGGCTCAACATATCCCACAACCAGAATGGCATCCGGGTTCAGACCACGGATCTTGGTCAACTGCGGGGTCATGTCGCGGTCGCGCAGCGTAAACACTTCGCGGGCGATGAGCTCACCGCCAGCCTTCTTCACCTCTTTCTCAACAGCATCGACATACTGCGAGTAAAAGCCCACTTCGAGGGCACC
>JBOFFB010000052.1:0-3767 GCA_051648385.1 Allobosea sp. | reverse complement strand
CTTTCGCGCTACATGGACATCCGCACATCGGAAACCGACAACAGCGGCATCAATATCTTCACCTCATCCGGCATCACGCTGTTCAGCGGCTCGAACGCAACGACGCTGACATTTGATGCTGCCACCTCGGTTGGGGCCGACCAGCTCTGGAATGCCAACGACGCACTGCGCGGCGTTGGCACGATCAGGGCACAGAATGGCTTTGGCGGTGCAACCGACCTGATCGCCACCAGTTCGCTGCGTTCGGGCGAAATTGCCGCTTTCGTCGAGATGCGCGACAAGACGCTGGTCGAAGCGCAGAACCAGCTCGATGAGTTTGCCGCCGCCATGGCCAGCGCGCTGTCGGATCGCGAAATCGCAGGCACACCTGCCACGGTCGGCGCGGCCAATGGCTTTGACGTCGACATCAACGGCCTCAGCGCCGGTAACCAGATCACACTCGACTACACCGACAGCACGACCGGCGCGAAGGGCCGCTACACCTTCGTGCGCGCCGACAGCCCTGCTGCGGTCGCGGCCATCAACGGTTCCGGCATGAGTTCTGCCGATAACCGCATCATCGGCATCGATTTCACCGGCTTTCCCGGTTCCATGGCCGCCATCGCTGCCCAGATCGGCACAGCGCTGGGTGCAGGCTTCACGGTCAGCAACACGGCAGGCACGACACTGCGCATTGTCGATGACGGCGCGGCCAACACCCGCAATGTGGATGCACTCGTGGCGCGCCCGACCAGCACGGGTTTCTCCGCCACGTCGCCCAACGGCGTGGCGGAAATGCCGTTCTTTGTCGACAGCGCCGCGATTGGCGGGCTCTACACAGGTTCGTTCGAAGGCCGTCCGCAGATCCGCGGGCTTTCGGCGCGAATTGCAGTCAATCCGCTGGTCGAGCAGGACCGCTCGCGTCTCGTCCAGTTCCAGACAGGGCCGACGACACCGCAGGGAGACGCAACCCGCGTCGACACCATGTACCAGCGGCTGACTGGCCAGATCCGCACCTTCAGCCCGCAGACAGGCATCGGTGGCTCGGCATCCACCCATCGCTCGACTGTGGCCAATTTCGCCCAGCGCATCGTCGAGACGCAAGGCAACACCATCGAGAGCGGCCTTCGGCTCAACGAAGGCCAGCAGATCGCCGTCAAGTCGATCGAAGCACGCTTTACAGAGAAGTCCGGCGTCAGTGTCGACCAGGAAATGGCCAACCTCGTCGAATTGCAGAACGCCTACGCCGCCAATGCCCGCGTCATCGCCGCCGTCAGGGAACTGATGGACGTGCTGCTGCGCCTCTGAGCCAGGTAAGGAGCAAAGCCCATGCCCGTTGATCCTTTCATTCCATCAGCCTCGAACGCGCGCCGCAATGGCAGCATGTTCATCCAGATGCGCGCGCAGATGGATGATCTGCAGCGCCAGTTGGCCACCGGGCAGAAGGCCGACAGCTTTGCCAATCTCGGCATTGGCCGCCGCATCAGCGTCGACAGCCGGGCCAAGATCAACGCGCTGGAGGGCTGGACCAAGGCCATTGACCAGGGCACCACCCGCATCACCTTCATGATGCAATCCATTGAAGGCATCTCGAAAAACACGCTGGACGGCAAGAGTGACGCCCGCCCCGGTGCCTACATACAAGGTGCCAACGGCCAGGTTGCCGGGCAGTTGCTGGCGCGCGACCGCCTGTCGCAATCCATCGACATGCTCAATGCGGAGGTTGGCGGACGCTACCTGTTCTCGGGGCGCAGCCATGACGTGAAGCCGGTCGAGAGCTTCGATGTGATCATGAAGGACATCGGCAGCCCCGGCCCCGCAGGCGTCAAGACGCTGATCTCCGAGCGCCAGCAGGCGGACGCGGGCGTCGGCAACCTCGGGCGGTTGGGCAGCACATTGGCCGGAACGACCCTGACCGTCGCCAATGACCCCACCATTGCGTTGAACCCGGCCACAGGCCGCCCGGAATACGGCTTCACCATCGCCAGTGCTTCGAGCAGCACAAGCAATATCACAACAACGTTCGGCGCTGGCCCGCCGGCGAGCGCTGCGTTCAATGTCACGGCAAATCCTGCCGCAGGTGACCGCGTCACGCTGGCCCTGACGCTTCCTGACGGCACGGCGAGGAACATCGTGCTTGAAGCCCGGCTGCCAAGCGTCGGCGGCCCGCCTGAAACCGGCTTCAGCATCGGCGCGACGCCTGCAGCGACAGCCGCAAATCTGGCCGCCACTGTAAACGCTGCCTTGCAGAAGGAAACCGCGACCTCGCTGAATGCCGCCTCGACCAGCATCGCCGCACGCGACTTCTTCAACGGCAGCAACACCAACCCGCCACGCCGCGTGCCCGGCCCCGGCTTCACCACTGCGACGGCACTGCCTGCGGCTGCCCTGCCCGGAACAACCGTGATCTGGTACAAGGGCGACGATGACGCCGCTGTGCAGGCCCGCAACACAGGCGCGCTGCAAGTCGACAATGGCCAGACGGTTGCAGTGGGCGCCCGTGCCAACGAAGAGGCGTTCCGCGAAAGCTTGGTGGGCTTTACCGTGTTCGCAACCACCAGTTTTTCGGCGACTGATGCCAACTCGCGCGATCGCTACGAGGCGATGGCCGACCGCGTGCGCAACACGCTGAGTTTTGGTGGCACGCAGAAGCCCCAGGATGTGGGCCTCGAAATCTCGACCGCGCAGATCTCGATGAAAAGCGCCAAGGATCGCCACAAGGTAACAGCAAACTTCTACGAGACAGCGCGTTCCAACGTGGAAGATGCTTCGCAGGAAGAGGTCGCAGCCACCATCCTGTCACTGAAGACGCGGCTGGAAGCGAGCTACCAGACCACCTCGATCCTGTCGCGCCTGAGCCTCGTCAACTATATCAACTGATTGGTCTCAGCCCGATTTCTCGGGCTTTGAAGCCAGCAGGCCGGACGCCACGTCGCCGAGGCTTGGAGCCTTGCTCTCGACGAAAGGCAAGGGCCGGCAGACCGCCAGCGCCGCAAGGCCAAAACGCGCCGTCATCAGGCCGTTGAGCACGCCTTCACCGAGCTTGGCCGACAGGCGCGCCGCAAGCCCCTGCCCGACGATCTGCTGGAGCACCGCATCGCCTGCCGCGAGCCCGCCGGTGACGAGCAGATGCGACATGCTGGCCCGAGCGATGCGCAGCAGGCCCAACGTGCCTGGCCGCCCGCCATAGATTGCTGTGATTGCCTTCAGCAGCCGCGCACCTGCAAACACCACGAAGATGATATCGACCAGCGCGCGCGGACTGACCGCCGTGACAACCGAAACCTGCCGGGCTGCCCGGGCAATCTCGTCCGCTGCAAGTTTATCGAGAGGCTCGAGCAGATCGCGCTCGGCCAACGCCATGATATCACGCGGATCATTCAATCCCGGCAATGCATCGGCAAAGCGCGCGCGCCCCGCAGCAGTACTCGGGCGGCTGGCCTGCAGCGCGACGATCTGGTTGGCAACGATGCGGGCAGCATCACCGGAGCGCGTCTCAAGCGCTGCCACGGCATCGGCCTTCAGCCGTTCGATCTTGCGCTGTCTCAACAGATCACGCAGGAAACGGACCATCAGCACGATGGCGGCAAGCGCCGCCAGCCCGGCAAAGCCAAGCGCAACCAGCCCCAGCGTGTCAGACTGGCGGATGGCAGCGATCACCGCATTCTGGGCCCACAGGAACAGCGACACCGAGGCCAGCCCGCCAAGCCCGGTGAACAGCACCCAGGCCCACCGCAAACTGCGTTTGCCATCCGTCTCCAGCAATGGCTCAGGTACTTCGGCGGGCA
>JBOFFB010000051.1:0-3333 GCA_051648385.1 Allobosea sp. | reverse complement strand
CCCGGCAATACTTGCATTTCCATCAGGCTAACACCGATTGCCGGATTTTTTCCAGCCCAATCCGTCTCTGCCGTTCGCTTGCCGTCATGGCATGCTGCACCCACAAAGCCCGACCTCTCGTACCACGCTTCGGGTTTGTTGGAGGCTCGAAGGCCCGCTGATGTGATCAGTTCAGATAAGCAGGTCTGCTGCTCTTGGGAGGAAGACGGGAAACGGACTGTCTGCCGGTTTCCCGGGTCAACTCATGGGAGACCACCCGCGGGCCGATTTCCCGGATCAACTTGCGGCGCAGCGCTTCTGCGAACTCGCCGTAGTTGCGGACTTCCACGACAAAGGCATCTGGCCCGGTGATAACGTTTTCTGAATAATAGACTGCAAGATCGTCTTCTTCGTTGGCGATGGCCAGCGCATTGATCTCGATGTTCTGCGTGTCCGCGAGGTTCCTCACCAAGGACGGCGGGAGCGACCGCCGCTGCTTGCGATAGGCACGTGTTTCCTCACCGTCGCCCGAAACGTTGACGATCTTCCGGACGGCGCACAGATCTGCCGCGTTGAGCTTTTCGAGTGCGGTCATGATGCCCGCACCAAGCCCCGTGTCGCCGGTGACCTGGCGCGGCATGGATTCGACCGTGCGGGCGAAGTCCTCGGCACCGGCCTTGCCCTCCACGATCACCCAGTCCGACTGTGGCTTCGGCAAGCCTTCCGAACCCCAGAACAGAACCGAGACGGCCACCCGTCCCGCTGTCGAAATCGCAGTGAGCACCGCAGGGTCACGGAATGCCGCGGCGATGCCGCCCTGCTGAAGGGCAAACTCATCGCGCGACACGCTCGCTGAGGAATCGACGGCAAGCACCAGCGCCACGTCGAGGCAGGGTGATGCAGCCTCGGCCTTTCCGGCAACCTCAGGATGAAGACATGGCAGAAACAGTGCGGCGCTTATCAGGGCGGCTTTCGAGACGCTAAGTTTCATAGGAGATACTGGAGATACTCCTGCCAGAATTCAAGTTTCAGTATCGCAGCCCGCCCGAGCGCCAGTGAAGCTGGCCGTGGGGACCGTTTGGTCCAGATGACGTTATGGTCTCCGCTCCCGATATGCTGTGGGAAATGTCACACGCGCGATGCAAGGGCCGCCTGATACTCCCGGGTGATACAGGCTGGACGCGGCGCACTGCCCCCGGCAAGAATGCGGCATGACCACGGAGCCATCATCGCCGCAGCATCGGCCCTATCGACATGCCAGCGCGGTCTTTCAGATTGGTTTGCAACCGATGGAGATTTCGACCTGGCTCGAGACCGGGCCGGACCATGGCGTGTTCATGGCGGCGAAGCGCAAGAGGCTGGCAGGATCACCGCCGCTCTTCTACCGCTCCCTCAACCGGTCGCTCGCCGCACAGCGGGAACTGCTGGAGACAGCGGTATCCAATCTGGCCAGCCATCACCCGTCATCTTTCACTGTGGAAGGACACATCCTTACGGACAGGCTCGACGGCAGCAGCCATGATCTCGCGGCAGAAGCGCGCGAACCGCTGGATATCCTCGGGGGCTTTCTCGAAGAGGACGTCGTGCTGTTCGAAAGGGACGGGGGAGTGGACATCGTCACCGCCGTCAGCAACGCCTATACGAGTTCCGGCCGCATCGTATCGTGCATCGGGAATGACATGCGCTACGCCCACGAACCGGTGCCTGGCCTGAACGAGCAACTCGGCGCGCGTATCGACCGGGTGATCGGCAATGTGCAGGTCAGCAGGCCCGTCGTGCGCTTCAACTGGTTCATCACGCCAATCGCCGACCGGCTGTTTCCTGAAGCCTCACATCGAGCGAATGCCGGGGCTGCACGCCGGATCAGCCAGATCCTCGCAGCGGATCCTGAAAAGGCGGGGGACATGTTGTGGCTCCGCGTCGAGCGCCAGACTTTTCTCAGGCTACCCGCGACCGGTGCGCTGGTCTTCGGCATTCATACCTGTTCCGATCCGCTTTCACGGATTGCCGATGACCACGAGAGCCTGTCGGCCATCTACCGTCTTCTCGGCGAGTACAGTGAAGAGCGTTTGGTCTATTCCTCCATGCTGGAGACCCGCGACCCCGTCCGCCGCTGGATCGAGCATCGCCGGCAAACAGAGCGATAGCCTTGCAGGTCGAACCACCTGGTCGAAAACAACGCGCACCCGATCATGCTCTAGGCGGTCCCGCTCGGCAGGCCTCGTCCGGAATGGACGTGATACGCCTTTGTCACAATTTGCCAGCGCCCCGCGGCGTCTGGGCGGTCCTTTACCAAGAGCAGGTAGTCGGTGAACTGGGAACCAAAACAGGCATCCGCGAGCTTCGCAATTGCTACCGTTCCCGTCACCTCGATCGATAGCAGTTCGGCCGCATATGGCGAACCGGGCGGCTGGGTTTCTTCGTTCTTCACCCAGTCGATGAACTCCCGGAGCGGGAAGAACTCGTAGATATCCGCAAAGTGGCCAACCTGAATCGCATCAGGATGAAAGGCGCGTCGAAGCCGCTCCTCATCACCCCAGATCATTCCCTCGAGATAGTCCAGAACGACCTGACGAACTGCGTCATGCTCTTTCCCAACGGTCATGAACCAGTCCCCTCGATCAATAGATCACGACAACATCTGCTTTTGAACAGAGCAATCGCTCAACTTTCGGTACCCTCAGATGGAGTTGATCTCTCGCCGTTTTGCGCACCAGACCATCATTCGGCGGCCTGGCCGAACAGCGGCTTCGTGAAGTAGCGGATTGACTCAACTTGCTTTCACCTGCATTGATGCTGTCGCTGTTCCAAAAAGCAGCAAGAAAAATCAATTCTATGAGAGTGAGACCATATCTTGGCGACAGGCAAAGTGAAGTGGTTCAATGAATCCAAGGGCTATGGATTCATCGCACCTGATGATGGCACCAAGGACGTCTTCGTCCACATCAGCGCAGTCGAACGGGCAGGCCTTCGTAGCCTGAACGAGAACCAGGCCGTTTCCTATGAACTGACAACCGACCGCAAGAGCGGAAAGCAGTCTGCCGATCAGCTACGCCCTCTCTGAGTAGAGCGGCAGGCTTCATGGCAAGGAAGGCAAAGAAGAAGGTTGCAGCCACGGCTGCAACCAAGAGCCGGAAGACGAAGAAGGCCATCGGCGTGACGTCAGCGCCCAAGGCCCGGAAGGCTGTGGTCGGGAAGCCACCCCGCAGAGCGGCCCGCCGCAGCTCTGCGGAGGTTGCAAAACTGCGCAAGGCTGTTCTTGCTGGTGCAAAGCTTGGCAAGACGGCCGACAGCATTGCCGCGCAGCTTGGGATTTCGAAGGCTTACGTCTACGCCCTCAAGAACAGGGTGTGA
>JBOFFB010000050.1:0-2097 GCA_051648385.1 Allobosea sp. | reverse complement strand
ACACGCTCCTCCAGCCGGATATAGCTGAACATTCCCTCAACCCGATCATCCCGTCCGCGCATCGCAAATCACTCCAAACCCGCAAAGCGAGTGAATCACAAAACCGAAAATCCGGGGAGAGTTTTTCAGCGGCCTGTTAGATCATCCCGCATTGAGATGGAATCCATCTCAATGCGGAAAGATGATCGATCATAATAAGATTGAGCATTGCGTACTCACAAAACCGGTACCCACTTTTGTGCGCAATGCTCTAGGCAGGGACTCACCCGGCTCTCGACGCGCGGAACTCCTTGGCAAAATCCATGGCCTGATAGGTCCAGTAGGTCATTTGGGCGGTGGCCCTGCCGAAGGGACCGCCTGCCCAGTTGAGCCCGAATGGCGCATATTGCCGGTAGCGGTCGCTTGTGCCCAGAATGCCCTCGGCAACCACCCTGCCGCCAATCGCCGTGGTGTTGAGGCCATGTCCGCCAAACCCATAGCAATGCCAGACATTCGGCTGCATCTGGCCAATCATTGGCATGAGATGGCGGGCATAGGACATGAGCCCCGACCAGGCCACATCAATCTTGATTCCAGCGAGTGATGGATAGGTCGAGACCAACGTCGCGCGCAACATGTCCGCAAGACGTGCAGGCTCGCTCGTGCGGGTGGTAATGCGACCGCCCCAGAGCAGCCTGCGGCCATCATCAACAAGGCGGTAATAGTCACCTGCGCGCCGGTTATCGCTGATCGCATAAGGCACAGCGATGACGGCGCCAATGCGCTCGGGCGTGGCCTCGGTCAGCAGCACATAAGTCGCGATCGGCAACATGGCGCGCTGAAGCTTCGATGACACCTGGCCCGTGTAACCGCCCGTCGCAAAGACAACGTCGCGGGCCCGCACCTCTCCGTTGGACGTTCGCAGCACCTTGGTTGGGCCATCAAGTGCGGCGTCTGTCACGGGCGAAGCTTCGAACACCTGTCCGCCAAATGCCTCAATGCCGGAGGCGAGACCCTGCGCATAGTTGAGTGGATGGAAATGGAACGCCTGGGGATCGAACAACGCATCGTAATACTTCGCGGAGCGCAGCACGGCGCGGACGTCGGCCTTGTCACGGAACTCCAGCTTGTAGTCAAAATCATGCGCCATCTGCTCCTGACGTGCCTTAAGGGCGGAGGCGTCAGCATGGCGCAGCACACTCAGCTTTCCGTAGGTCACAACATTGTCTACCCGACCGAAAGCCGTGAGATTTTCCTCGACGATGCGCACGCCCTCGATCGACAGCCGGTAGAGACCATGCGCAGCGTCGCGGCCCGCCATCATCGTTATGTGGGAAAGGCTTGTGGCATATCCCGGGCCCACAAAACCACCGTTGCGGCCAGAAGCACCCCAGCCAATGCGCTCCGCCTCCAGAATGGCCACCTTGCGTCCGGCACGTGCTAATTCGAGCGCAGTGGTCAGTCCCGCCAGCCCGCCGCCGATGATGGCCGCATCAACGCTGACGGTCCCTCCTAGTGCGCCCCGCTCCGGAGATGGGTAGCGGGTGCGGGCGTAGTAGCTATCAACGTAGTTGGCCATCGACCCCTCCTGAAGGAAAGTCAGCCTGATCAGGCAGGAAGATCAAGGGCGGCATAGTGGCAGTGACAGGGGCGCGAGTCTCGTCAGCGAACGGCGCTGCGGATCAGCCTGCTCTGCCGCCCGGCAGGCGCGTTTCTGTGCATCCTGCAATTGCCGGACTGCTCCCTCGACATCGAGTGTCATGACCTTGCCATTGCGCACGATGTTATGGCCATCCACGAAGACATCGCGCACAGCACGATCGGCTGCACAATGGATGAGGTTGCGCAGCGGGTCGTAAACAGGTTGCATGTTCGGCACGGATAAATCCACAAGCACGAGATCGGCCTTCGCGCCAACAGCGATGCGGCCGATATCATCGCGGCCCAGCGCCCTCGCGCCGCCCGTGGTCGCAACGTCGTACAGTGTCGCCGTATCGAGGTCGAAAACCGTTCCGGCGGTGACGCGCGAGCAGATCAGCGACTCGCGCATCTCCTCAAGCATGTTGAACGGATAGCTGTCGGTGCCAAGGCCGACATTGACACCGGCACGGCGATAAC
>JBOFFB010000049.1:0-8924 GCA_051648385.1 Allobosea sp. | reverse complement strand
ACATCGCGACAGCGCTGAGACGTGCCGAAATCGCAGGTGCAGAACTCGTGACAACGGAAATGGTGGTTTTCGAGTGGCTGGAACGAGCAGCAACTGCGGATTTCAAGGCGCTTATTGCTTTGATCAAATAGTCCTGCCGCCGTGCGGCTTCAACCGTCGTTACGGCGCGCGGCCATGAAGCGTTTCAATTCTTCCATGGAACCCAGCATGAACTGGCCTTCCGGAGCCGAAACACGAATACGACCGTCCGCAAACATGGCATAGGATGCATCTCCGACATTGTAGGCGGCGACCACACCCTCGGCTGACGATGCCGGAGACGGCGCAGTCATGTCTTGTTCGGCTGGTGCGTCAACCTCAGGCACGCCCGACGCAACTTCATCGCGCTCCGCCTCATCCATGCCAACCTCATCGTCGGCAGCCCATTCGGCGCTTTGGTTGGGCGCGGCTGCTCCGTCGACGTTATGGTCGGCTGTCTCTTCCTCTTCGGAACGGCTGTCGTTCACGGCACCGGATTGCTGCTCCATTGGCATGTCGCGATCGCGAAACGCCTCTTCGTCCAGCGCCGGACTGATATCAGGCGCGAGTTCACCTTCCGTGTTGCGCAGACGTGATGGTTTGGTCGCAAGTTCGGCCCTCAGGTCGGCAAACTCATCATCGATGCGCTGCTCCATCGTGACTTGCACCTCGGCAATGGACTGGTCGTGATCCAACGCGGTGGCTTCAGCCTGCAGGGAACGCGCGGCATCGTCGATAGCGGCATACAGATCGTCGGTGTTGGAAGCCGGTGTTGCGGCAGGCGTCTCGTCAACTGCATTGGCTCCAGACTGGCCCGGAGCATCATCCCTGTCGTCCGTCGAAACAGGCAAGGACAGCTTCGCCAGAAGATCGTCCAGCGAGGCGCGGTCATTGGCTGTCAACGCGGCAACCTTGTGCGGTGGATGATCAATATCGTCAGCCATCGGCGCGACCGATCCAAGATCCGGCTCGACACCTGCCTCGACACTCGCCCCGACATCGGCATCAACACTCGCCCCGATATCTGCATCGGCGGGAACGGGGTCGTTTATGTCGACGGAGGTCAGAATGGACTTGGCGGCTACTGCAAGCCCACCAACCGCCGCACCCGCAACAGCGACGCCGGCCATGGAGCCTGCCAGACCACCTGCTGAAAGACCGCCTGCGGGCTGGTTTGCCTCAACCGATGACGGACTGGCAGCGGTCGGAACAATGGGTGGATGCTCCAGCGACAGCGGAGATGCCGCAATCGGGTTGTCGTGATTGAGCCCTGCCAGTGCGGAGAAGGCGCGAAGGGCGGAGATGTCAGCCCGCAATGCAGCCAGCTTGACAAGCACTGTGCCAAGCAAGGCGCAACTGAGCCCGGCTGAGGCGAGCGCGATGCCTGCCATCACGAAGGTGCCGCCCCAGTCGAGCATGTAGTAGGGCGCACCCCACGCGGCGAGACCTGCGCCTGTGGCGAGCAAAAGCAGGCCAGCAATCTGTCCAACACGCCCCAACGCCATAGTCCCCCAAAATGCGAACCAAGTGATCGATTCAATTCAACATGCTCATTGCTAACCATAAAGCAGAGCAAATGCCAAATTCTGGCATGGCGGACCGGTTGTCCTCAGGCTGTGTCAGGCCTAACTATCGGTACGAGAAGGTCCGGACGCACCCACATCGGGGAACGCCCGGTGGTCCCCACAGGCAGTCTGCAAACCGCAATTGCCTGCTCGCTGCCGTTCAATCCAAGGAGAGTTTGATGTCCTTCACCCTGCCCGATCTGCCCTACGCACATGACGCGCTGCAGCCCTACATGTCGAGAGAGACACTGGAGTATCACCACGACAAGCATCACCTTGCCTACGTCAACAACGGCAACAACCTGATCAAGGGAACCGAGTTCGAAGGCAAGTCCCTTGAGGATGTCGTGAAAGGTTCATTCGGCAAGAATGCCGCGCTGTTCAACAATGCCGGCCAGCATTACAATCACATGCATTTCTGGCATTGGATGAAGCCAAATGGCGGCGGCAACATGCCAGGTAACCTTGAAAAGGGCATCGTCGATGCCTTTGGCTCGGTTGCCAAGATGAAGGAAGATTTCATTGCCGCTGGCGTCGGCCAGTTCGGCTCGGGCTGGCATTGGCTTGCTGTGCAGGGTGGCAAGATCGTGGTGATGAAGACCCCGAATGGCGAAAGCCCTCTGGTTCACGGCGCGATGCCGATCCTCGGCAACGATGTCTGGGAACACTCATACTACATCGATTACCGCAACCGGCGCCCGGACTATTGCAAGGCCTTCATCGAAAATCTGGTGAACTGGGACTATGTGGCGGAGCTTTACGGCAAGGCCGTCGCCTGAACGGCGACTTTTGACGAACAGAAGCAGCGACGGGGCCCTTGTGGCCCCGTTTTTCGTGATCGGTCAGACTTGCGCGACATCGCCAAACCGGACGAGCTTGTGACCTGCGCCCCACCTGCCTGACGCCAGCGCAGCAAACTCCAGCGGTCTTGTCTCCACCACCGGATCAAGCCGCACAAGCTCATCATCGACATGACCCGGGTGGCACATGACGAGATGACGAAGTCCTGGGGCGACCAGAAAACGCGGCATGTCACTGGCGAAGTCGCGTGACGGGTCAAAGGGCGAAACTCCGGCGAAACCCTGATTGGTGGCAAAGCCAGCCGCCCGCGCCGCCGCACCGAAGCCGACTGCCAGCCCGTTGATCGTCAGCGCTTTGCGAACCGCGATGCCGCGCGCCCTTATCGCCGCAATGCGGTCGGATGAATCACGCAGGTAGGGCTTCTTCACCGGATAACGGCGCTGCAACTCGGCCAGTACCAGATTGCGAACACCGGGCATCGCGTGGACATGCTGATGACCGTCGATAAAGTCTGGCGGGCGACCCATGACAGCCTCGAACGCATCCAGCTGTCGCACGATTTCGGCAGCGATCTCCACCCTCGCATTGACTGACATCAAGGCGGCCCTGATGATCTGGCCCAGCGACGGCAGTTCAGCCCCCGGTGCAAGAACCGGCATCTCGCCGAGCGGCGCAGCGCAAGTCAGGTTGAGGTGCACGCCAATGTCGATCGTGGCGGCATGGGCTGAGATTTCCGATGCCCAGACGCGCCAATGCGGCCGGTTGGTCATGGCACCTGTGGCGCTGAGCCGACCCGCCGCCGCAAGCTCGACGATGGCTCGGCTGACACCCGCCGTCATGGCAAAATCATCGGCGCAAAGCACGAAGCGGGTCATGGCGCATTCAGGTCCCGTGAGATATTCCGCCAGATGAGGCATCTCAACCATCATTGCAACTTTGCCTTGTCGCAGTGGGCCGAGTGCGATCTTGTCTGTAGGTTTCTGCATGGCCTTGGACCTGCGAAGTTTGTTTGGCGGGTCAGGCGATAATTGGGTGGATGACATTGGGCAAGGTTGTCACGACGCACACAGATGTCGAGCTTTCGGTGGTCGTGCCCGTGTTCAACGAGGCGCGCAATCTCAGGCCGCTCATGGATGCACTGCGGCCCGTGCTCGACGCCGAGACGTCCGGCTGGGAGATCATCTTCGTCGACGATGGCAGTGCTGATGATTCGCTGGCCGTCATCCGCGAGCTCAATGCCGAGGATAAGCGCCTCCGGGCCGTGTCGTTCAGCCGCAATTTCGGCAAGGAAATCGCCATCGCAGCGGGGCTGGACCACACCCGTGGGCGGGCCGTCGCCATAATGGATGCCGACTTGCAGCACCCGCCCGCTGTGTTGGCCAGCTTCCTTTCCAAATGGCGCGAGGGATACGGCATGGTCTACGGCGTGCGCAGCGACCGCGACGGCGAAGGGGCCCTGAAGCGCAATTTCGCGCGCGTGTTCTACAAGCTTTTCGAACGCTTCGGCGAAACGCGGTTGCCGGAGGGTGCAGGCGACTATCGCCTGATGGACCGCAAGGCCGTGGACGCGCTTTGTGCCATGGGTGAACGGGCGCGTTTCTCGAAGGGGCTCTATGCCTGGGTCGGCTTCAAGAGCATCGGCGTGGAGTTCGACGTGGCCGAGCGGCTGCATGGTGCGACCAAGTTCAACTACCGCAAGCTGTTCAGCTTTGCCTTTGATGGCATCTCGTCGTTCTCGACCGTGCCGCTCAAGATCGCGACCTATTTTGGCGTGCTGATCGCCTGCCTCTCGACACTCGCGGCGCTGTTCTATGCGTTGCGCACGTTGTTTTTCGGCACCGACCTGCCAGGTTTTCCGACGCTGGTGGTCTCGATCATGTTCTTCTCCGGCATCCAGCTGATTTCACTGGGCATGATCGGCGAGTATGTCGGGCGCATCTTTGCCGAGGTGAAGCGCAGGCCGCTGTACCTCGTGGGTGAAACGATCGGGGTCGAGGGTGCCGCCAACGCGGCAGCATTGCCCGCAGAAGACAAGCACGGCGAGCGCGCTGCCTGATGCAGCACCAGTCCTTCAACGGTTGACCGGCTTCATCCGCCGCGCAACGGTCACATCCGATGTTCAGAAAGATTCTCTCGGTTGGCGGGTTGACGCTGCTGTCGCGGCTGACGGGCTTCGTGCGCGACATCGTGCTGGCGGCCATCCTCGGTGCCAGCCAGATGATGGATGCCTTCGTGGTGGCACAGAAGCTGCCCAACCAGTTCCGTGCCATTTTTGGCGAAGGCGCATTCTCGTCGGCTTTCATCCCCTCTTACGCCAGGTTGCGCGAACAGGCTGGCATCGCCGCAGCACAGCTTTTCGCCGACCGGGTGTTCACCCTGATCCTCATGGTGCAGATCGCCATTCTGGCTCTGGCCTTGCCGCTGATGCCGTGGCTGATTGCGCTGGTGGCACCGGGCCAGCGGGCCAACCCTGAAGCCATGCAGCTCACCGTTGCGCTGTCGCGCATCGCCTTCCCCTATCTTCTGTTCATCACGCTGGTGACGTTGCAAGCGGGGCTGCTGAATGCGCATGACAAGTTTGCTGCGGCAGCTTTTGCGCCTGTGCTCCTCAATCTGTCGGTGATCGCGGCGCTGGCTGTCGCCTTCCTCTTCCCATCTGCCGCCCATGCCGCCGCGTGGGGCGTCACCATTGCCGGCGTGGCAGAATGGGCCCTGCTCACCATCGCCGCGCGCCGGGCCGGTGTGTTGGCAACGCTTGCCAAGCCTGCCGTCGACCGTGACGTGAAAGACTTTCTCAAGGCACTCGGCCCGGCCGTGCTTGGCTCTGCAGGCGTACAGATCGCCGTGCTGGCGGACATGATCATCGCCTCGTTTCTGCCGACGGGATCCTACGCCGCCATCTATTATGCCGACCGTATTTACCAGTTGCCCGTCGGCGTCATCGGCATTGCGGCTGGCACAGTGGTGCTGCCCACCATGAGCCGTCTGATTTCAGCCGGTGATGCGCCCGCCGCGATGCGCGAGCAGAACCGCGCCATTGCCATGACTGTGGTGCTGGCCATGCCGTTCGTCGCGGCTTTCCTCACGATGCCCGACCTGCTTGTCAAAGCCCTGTTCGGGCGCGGCGCGTTCGATGCGAAGGCGGCGGATGTGTCTTCAAGCGTGCTCTTCGCCTACGCGCTCGGGCTGATTCCCGTCCTGTTGATCCGCTCGGTGGTGGCCAGCTTCTTCGCACGCGGCGACACCACCACACCGGTCATCGCCTCGCTGACCGCGCTTGGAATCAACGTGCTGCTCAAGATCATTCTGGTCGGCCACTTGAGCGCGGCGGGCCTTGCGCTCGCCACCGCCATCGGGGCCTGGATCAACCTTGGCATTCTCTACACGCTGGCGCTGAGGCGTGGCTGGACGCAGCCGAACGACATGCTGGCCAAGGCTGCTGTCGTCTCGTTTGCCGGAGCCATCGCCTTCGAGATCGCCGTTCTCGTATTGCGCGATCCCGCCATTTCGCTTGCTGCCATGGTACCACGCGAAGGCGCGCTGGTTGGTGCCACAATTCTCGGCGCGGCAGCAATGGCGGCCTATGGGCTGGTAGCCATCGGCGGCGCACGGCTGGTCAAGCTCAGCCTGAAACTGCCGGGCCGCAAACAAAGCTGACAACGCCATTCATTGTCATTGCGAGGAACGAAGCAATCCAGTATCGCTGCGCACCGAGACTGGATTGCTTTGCTGCGCTCGCAATGACAGGTTGTACCGAAAGTCATCATCTTTGACCCGTCAAAGATGATGAGTTCCTCGCACCGGCTCGGGCGCGCGGTCGCGCTTGCCAACGAAACTATCGGTCAAACCCGATAGCCGTTGGTATTAAGCCCAGATTTTGATATCTCAGACCAACGCCCCCAACGCGAAATCCATGTAGAGTTCGCGTGCCTTGCGCGTGACCGGGCCGGGTTGAAGGTCTCGCTCGCCGATGCGGGTGATCGGCACTACCTTCGAATAGTTTCCGGAGGAGAATATCTCATCGGCGGCCTTGAACTCATCGTAGCTCAGCGAAGTCTCCTCGACCGTGTAACCCTCGGAGCGAAGCAACATGATCGTGCGCTGGCGGGTGATGCCATTCAGGAACGTGCCGTTGATTGCCGGTGTCTTGACCACGCCGTCCTTGACCATGAAGACATTGGATGTGGTCGTCTCGGCAACATTGCCGAGCATGTCGAGGACCAGCGCGTTGTCGAAACCCTCGGCCTTGGCGGCACGCAACGCGCGGGCGTTGTTGGGATAAAGACATCCGGCTTTGGAGTCGGTCGGCATGGTCTCCATCGTCGGGCGACGGAATTTCGATAGTGTGACCGAAAATCCGTGGCTCGGCGGCGGCATCGCGGCCTCGAAGATGCACAGGCAAAAGCCCGTGGATTCAGGGTCAGCGATGATCGTGGTCGGCCCGTCCGCCTCGCCCCAGTACATCGGCTTGACATAAAGTGCAGTTCCGGGCGCAAATTTCTTCGTGCCCTCGCGCGCCAGCGCCACGATGTGGTCGGCCTCCATGGTGGCTTTCAGGCCGATGCCGACCGCAGACCGGTTGACGCGCGCTGCATGCCTGTCCATGTCCGGCATCAAGCCATCAAAGATGCGGCCCCCATCAAAAACGGTCGAGGCCAGCCAGGCTCCGTGGCTGCGCGGCCCCATGATGCCGGGGTTGCCTTCGAGCCACTCGCCATTGATCCAGCTCCAAGTCTGTGAGTACCACGGCATCTTTCGCCCCCTGTGTGCAAAACCGCGACGCTGTGCCCGCTTTGCCTGTTTGTCATATCGCATAGCATCGTTCGGGCTTTGCAGTCCGCCGTCAACCAGTGTGCGCGCATGCGTGGATGACAAAGGCTGATGGGAACGATCGGTTCTGGTGAGATGTGGCAACAGGGCAATTGCTTGAAGCCAATATTTTCCACCATGGGTGGCGTTTGATCCTTCTCCCCTTGCGGGAGAAAGGCATCACGCCCGGCATCTCACAAAACGTCGACTTCAAGCGATTGCCCTGGATGTGGCAAGCCACCGCTTGCGCAGGCGACCACCCCCGCTTAGAGACTGGAGCTTGCGCGTCACCCACCAGTCCATAGCCTGTCAACGGAGCCACCATGCGCCCTTCCAAACGCCTTGCGACCCAGATGCGCCCCGTGACCATGGAGCGCGGCGTCGTGCGGTATGCCGAAGGATCGTGCCTTGTCACCTTTGGCGAGACGCGCGTGCTGTGCGCTGCCACCGTCGAGGAAAAAGGCCCGCCATGGCTGCGCGGCACTGGCAAGGGCTGGGTCACAGCCGAATACGCCATGCTGCCGCGCGCCACACTCGAACGGACGCGGCGCGAATCCACCACCGGCAAGCCCTCAGGTCGTACCCAGGAAATCCAGCGCCTGATTGGTCGCAGTTTGCGCGCAGTGGTCGATCTCGGTGCACTCGGCGAGCGCCAGATCACGGTTGATTGCGACGTGATCCAGGCTGATGGCGGCACTCGCACCGCCTCGATCACTGGCGCGTGGGTGGCGCTGCATGATGCGCTGAAATGGATGGAAGGCCGCGCCATGCTGCAAGGCCGCCAGCCGCTGAAGGACCATGTCGCTGCCATTTCATGCGGCATTGTAGCAGGCCAGCCGGTGCTTGACCTCGATTACATCGAAGACTCAGGCGCGCAGACGGATGCCAACTTTGTCCTGACCGGACGCGGCGGCATCGTCGAGGTGCAGGGCACCGCAGAGGGCGAGCCGTTCTCTGAGGAACAACTCTCGGCCATGATGGCGCTGGCAAAAGCAGGGATCGCCGATCTGGTAGCGATGCAGAAGGTGACCATCGGCGCATGAGCGGGAGCGGCGAAATCGTGGCGCGTGACAATCCAGCATTGCATCGCAAGCTTGCCGGCAAGCTGGTGATCGCCACGCACAATGGCGGCAAGCTGAAAGAAATGAGTACCCTCCTCGCCCCCTATGGCATCGAGACCACGTCTGCTGGCGCGCTCGGCTTGCCAGAGCCCGCCGAGACCGGCTGGATGTTTGCCGAGAACGCCGCGCTCAAGGCCCATGCCGCCGCCAAGGCCACCGGCCTGCCGTCGTTGGCCGATGATTCCGGGCTCTGTGTCAACGCGCTCGATGGTGCCCCTGGGCTGTTCACTGCGGACTGGGCCGGGCAGCCGCGCGATTTCGGCGCTGCCATGGCGCGCGTCGTCAAGGAACTCGAACGCCGCGCCGTGCCGCCGGCCAGATGGCAGGCGCACTTCGTGTCGGCACTGGTGCTGGCATGGCCCGACGGACATCAGGAACTGTTTGAAGGCCGGGTTCACGGCACATGCACGTGGCCGCCGCGCGGGCCTGAAGGTTTTGGCTATGATCCGATGTTCCTGCCCGATGGCCATGGTCGCACCTTTGGCGAGATGAGCCCGGATGAGAAGCATGGCATTCCGACCGACGGCCGCGAGGGCCTTTCACACCGTGCCCGCGCTTTCCAGCAATTGGCCAAAGCCTGCCTGACCATCCCGTAAGCGGAGACTGCCAT
>JBOFFB010000048.1:0-3285 GCA_051648385.1 Allobosea sp. | reverse complement strand
TCAGGGCATAAATTGGCAGGTTTCATCTTGCTGTTCCTGCTGATCGCCCGGCTTGGCTACAGGCTGGTCAAGGGCGCGCCGCCCGATGAGCCGACGTTGGAGCCCTGGCAGAAGACCATCTCGCACATCACCCACTGGGCGCTCTATGTCGTGCTGTTCGCGAAAGTGCTGACAGGCTGGCTTGGTGTTTCGCTTTATCCGGCGCTGGACATTTTCGGGTTATTCTCGCTACCAGGGCTGGTGTCGCCCAACCAGGCGGCGGCGGCTCAGGCATTTTTCGCACACAAGGTGCTGGGCTTCGCGCTCGCGGGTCTGCTCGCCGCGCACATCGGAGCCTCGCTCTATCACCACTTCATCCGCAAGGACGGCGTGCTGCGCCGGATGTTGCCGACGAAGGGTTGAAGATCAAACAGGCCTTGCGAACAGATCCAGATGTCCGACCAGCCCCTGTTGTGCTGCTGACTTGGCAGCGAGCCAGCTGCTGATCTCCACCTCCGGCACTTTGCCCGTCTCGCGCACGGCACCGGCAATGCCGCTGGTCAGTGCAGCGACAAGTGTGGTGTCGGCGCTGGTCATGACCCACGGGCTGTCGGCAGTCTCGGCCAAGTAACCGGCCTGTCGGCACGCCTCCGCCATGGCCGCACATGCATCCGGTCCGGCGGCGGGGCCAAAGCCCTTGTCGGAGTGCTGGTGGGAATGGAAGGCCGCGACCATGTCCGCGTCGGCTGGGTGTGCCGGTTGCCAGATTTCGCGGCCATCATATGTCAGTACGGTGTAAAGCGGCAGCCTGCGGTCCTTCAGCGCGCCCACAAACCGGGCGATCCAGCTTGGTGAAACGAGGTCAAACAAGGCGGCAGCGGTGACGAGATCAGGCCGCCAGTCGAGCACGCGCTCAAGGTCGATGTTGAGGTCGGCGCGCCGGAAATCGACCATGAGCCGCTTGCCGTCCTTGATCAGCATGACTTCCTCGCCAGCTTCGGAGGCCTCGTCGGCCCAGTCCATCAGGCGGGTGCGGGCAGCGCTGAGGAGAAGCGGGTCATAGTCGACCAGCGTCCAGTGCTGGCTGTCGCCGAACAGGCCATAGGTGCCGCGCAGGTTGGAACCCGCGCCGCAGCCGATGTCCATGACAGAGATATGGTCCGGCGTGCCAAACCAGTCAGCGACGCGGGCGGCGAGCTCGTGGTTGACCGAGCGGTGATCGACAGGCTCGCGCAGGGCCAGCCATTCGGCGGAGAAGCTCATGGGGACATCCTGTTCATGGTCGAAAGGCCTTCACGACATCTGCGATGATGCGGGCGGTGTGATCCCAGCGCGGGAGATGGGCGGCTGCAGCCCAGGCGGCGTCTGCATGGCGCTGGCGGGCGACTGTGTCGCCAAGAAGATAAGCCAGTGCCCCGGTGATTTCGCCCGCATCGCCGGGCGGCACCTTTTGAGCAGCGGCATCAGGCAGGGCAGCTGCGCCGGGGCCGGACAGTGTGGTGACGATGGGCAGGCCGCGCGCCAGCGCTTCGGTCAGCACCATTCCGTAGCCTTCGAAATGCGAGGCCATGACGAAGATATCGCTACTGCGATAGTGGGTATCGAGTTCGGCATCAGTCATCGCGCCGAGCATGGTGATGCGGACCCCGAAGCCGCGCTCGGTTATCAAACTGCGCAGACTCGCAGGATAGCCTGATGCTTCATCGCCCGCACCGATGATAGTCAAGTGCCACGGCAAGCCCGCCAGCGGCACCAGCGCCTCTATCAGCATCTCATAGTTCTTGCGTGGGCTGAGCGAGCCGACTGCCAACAACCTCAGCGGCTGGCCGAAAGCGGTTTCGCGCGCCCGTTCGGAGCGTTCAACGCCGGGTTCGGCGACGGTGATCTTTGCGGCATCCACGCCAAAATTGGCTACCAGCAAATCACGCGTGCCTTGGCCGGTGACGATCACGGCAGCGGCATAGCTCAGCGCGGCGCTTTCAAGCCGCTTGAGCTCAGTGGCGCGCTCGGGGGGTAATCCCGTTTCCAGTGCCAGCGGATGATGACAGAGCGCGATGACGCGGCCGACCAGCCCGGCTGCCATGCCGGTCGGGAAAGCGCCATAAGCGAGGCCATCGATCAGGAGTGGCGTTTTCCAGTCTTGCGCCAGCAGGAGCTGGCTGGTGGTCGCAAGGTCCGCATCGCCTGGCAACGGAAACGAACCGGGCAGCGGCACATGCACCGGCTCGACGCCAAACGCAGGCAGAAGCCTCAGCACATGCCGGTCATAGGCGTAGCCACCCGTGGGGCGGCTCAGGTCACCCGGAATGGCGAAGGCCAATGGCGTCACGGAAGATAGCCCTCATAGGCGGCGCGGGCCAGATCTGTCTCATGCAGGGTGACGCGGATCTTGCTGAGGCCCTTGCCATCTTCACCGAGCGCGCCCGCCTTCGCAGCCTTGGCAATCTCGTCGAAGATATGCTTGGCGAGGAATTCGGTGGTGGTGAGGATGCCCTTGAACTGCGGCACTTCATCAAGGTTCTGATACTTCAGCGGCTTCAGCGTCTCGGCCAGCACATCGAGCGCCGCACCGATATCGACGACGACATTGTGCTTGGTCATCGTCTCACGGAAGAACGCCACATCGACCACGAAGGTCGCGCCATGCATGTTCTGCGCAGGCCCGAAGAACGGGTCGGGCAGCGAGTGGCCGATCATGATGCGATCGCGGACTTCGACGGAGAACATGGTGGGTTTCCTTGTGTTCTGAGGACTGCGGGAGAATGTAACGGACTACCCGTCATTGCTTCGCTGCGCTCGCAATGACAGCACGTTGTGATCATGTGCCGTCCGTCCTGTAGCTCAGCACAGCGGTCAGGCCCTTCGCGCCGGGTGCGAACAGAGCGGGCAGGCGGGCGGGGGCATCGGCGAAGGTGATGTCGTCGGTGATCAGGGCGTCGAGCCGGTCATCGCCGAGCAATTCCAGTGCCTTGGCCATGCGGCGGGCATAGCTCCAGCGGACGCGGCGGTTGTCCGCAACCTGGCCAACCTGGGAAGAGATCAGTTTGAGGCGGCGAGAGTGGAAGGCACCACCAAGCGCAACGGGCGTATCGCCACTGCCATGCCAACTGAGTTCGACAACCGTGGCCTCGAAACCGGCGAGTGAGATGGCTTTGTTCAGGCCCGCTGCACTTGCGGACGTGTGGAACACAATGTCGGCGTCTTCGACACCCGCACCATCGGCGCTGAATTTGCAGCCAAGCGCGGCGGCGAGGCTGGAGCGGGTTGCATCGATATCGACGATTGTGACATCAGCGCCCGGCAGCT